>NZ_JAQGJT010000040.1 GCF_028290495.1 Tardiphaga sp. | reverse complement strand
CGCGGTGCTCCGGCGTCTTGTCGCCATGGATCACAGGCGCGCCTGGCGCGATCGCCAGCACGGGATCGATCACGTCAGGCAGGATGGCGTATTCGACCTTGAGGCGCCGGCAGCCTTCCTCGGCGGCGGCCTCGGTGTCCGCGACCACAGCGGCGATTTTCTGCCCGGCGAAGCGGACGACAGTGTCCAGCACGCGGGTGTCTTCCGGGTCCATCCAGTCGCGTTCGTGCCGTGCGGTCGAGAACAGCCGATCGGGCGCGTCTTCCGACGTCAGCACGGCGTGCACGCCGGGTACGGCCATCGCCGCGGTCTTGTCGATCGCGATGATCCTGGCGTGCGGATAAGGCGAGCGCAGCATCTTGATGTGCAGCAGCCCTTCCGTCGCCGTATCGAAGGTGTAGCGCGCCGCGCCCGTGACCACCTGCGGTCCGGCGGGGGCGGGCAGGCTGCGGCCGAAGGCGGTGCCGGCGGCGGCGTCCTCGATATTGGTCTTGCCGTTGAGCGCGTCTTCGATGGCGCGATAGCCGGTACAGCGGCACAGATTGCCCTTCAGCGAGGCGCCGAGATCCTGCCGCTGGGCCTGGTTCAGCGAGGCGCAGGTCAGGATCATGCCGGCGGTGCAGAACCCGCACTGAAAGGCCTGCGCGTCGAGGAACGCCTGCTGCATCGGATGGGTGTGACCCAGGGGCGCAAGGCCTTCGATGGTGGTGATGGCGTGGCCATCGGCCCGGAATGCGGGCACGATGCAGCTATGCACCGGCTCGCCATCGATCAGCACCGTGCAGGCGCCGCAGTCGCCGGCGTCGCAGCCCTTCTTGACGCCGAAATGGCCGAGCTGGCGCAGGAACGTGCGCAGGCATTGGCCGGCCCGCGGCTGTTCGGCGAAGTCGTGGCCGTTGATCTGATAGCTCATGGCGTACCACCGAGTTCGGCGCGGATCTCTTCGGCCAATCGCAGCGTCATGTGCTTGCGCCAGGCCGGCTTGCCGTGCACGTCGGTGTGATAGAGGCCGTCGGGAATGTCGTGCAGGATCGCTTCATGCAATTCCGCTTCGGTCGGCATTGCAGCAAAGGCGAACTGGATCGGGCGCACGGTCGATCCGGTAACGGTGAGCAGCAGGCCGTCATTCCGGATACTGCCGATCAACAAGGCGGCAGAGCGGCCGACCGGAGTCAGCGAGATCTGCCGGAACGCAGAGCGGCGCTTCAGGGCGGCGAGCGGAATATCGATGCTGCGCAACAGGTCGCCCGGCACGAGCGTATTGCTCTGGCTGCCGAGGATGAATTCGGTGACGGACAGGCGCGTCTCGCCGCCATCAGCGTGCCAGATGGTGCAGCTGCCTTCGAGCGCCGAGGTGAGCGAGATCATCGGACCGGCCGGCAGCGACATGCAGAGGTTGCCGCCGACGGTCGCGGTCTTCCAGATCTTGAAGGAGGCGAGGAAGGCGCGGCAGCACTGGTTGATGACGGGCGCGGCGATCCAGTCCGGCGGGCAGGCCAGCGCATCGAGCTGCGCGACGGTACAGGTGGCGCCGATCTGCAGATGGCTGTCGGTGATGGTGAGCGCGGGCCAGTTGAGGTCGGTGAGGTCGATCAGCCGCGCGAGATGCGCCTGCGGTTCGGAGAACAGCCAGGTGCCGCCCGCGAGCCACGCATCGCCTGCCGTCCATTTGGGCAATTGTTCCCGCGACTGCGGGCGCGCTACCGACGTGACCGTGTTGAGATCCATGGAGAGGTTTGCGCTTTCACTCAAGTGCCGGTTTCTGTAGGACGTCTTGTCCGTACAACAGTTCTTGCAAGACCGACGCCAGTTCGAATGGTACCCGTTGAGTATTCTTGGCTGGACTCTGATTTGCAAGGTTGCCGGCAAGACGGCGCCCGATGGAGATGACCGACACATGACCGCGATCTGGATCAAGGACCCGCTGGCCATTCTCGCTGAAGGCGCGGAGCGCGGCATCGTCGTCAGAGGCGGCCGCATCATCGAGCTGGTGCCGGCCGGCGGTACGCCGGTCACCGCCGACATCACGGTGTATGATGCTTCCGCCCATGCCGTGCTGCCGGGCCTCATCAATACCCATCACCATTTCTACCAGACCCTGACGCGGGCACTGCCCGCGGCGCTGGACCGCGAGCTGTTTCCCTGGCTGCAGGCGCTGTATCCGGTCTGGGCGCGGCTTACGCCGGAATCGCTCGAACTCGGCGTCACCGTGGCGATGTCCGAATTGCTGCTGTCGGGCTGCACCACGACCACCGACCATCACTATGTGTTTCCGGCCGGGCTCGAGGAGTCCGTCGATATCGAGGTCGGCGTGGCGCGGCGGCTCGGTATGCGCGTGCTGCTGACGCGGGGATCGATGAACCGCTCCGTGAAGGACGGCGGGCTGCCGCCGGACAGCGTGGTGCAGGACGAAGATACGATTCTGGCCGACAGCGAGCGCGTGGTGGCGAAATTCCACGAACGCGGCGAAGACGCGATGGTGCAGATTGCGCTGGCGCCTTGCTCGCCTTTCTCGGTGACGACCTCGCTGATGGCCTCGACCGCCGCGCTGGCGGAGCGGCTGGATGTCCGCCTGCACACCCATCTCGGCGAGACGCAGGATGAGAACCGCTATTGCGAGGAGATCTATGGCTGCCGTCCGCTAGACTACCTCGAACAGACCGGCTGGCTCAATCATCGGACGTGGCTGGCGCACGGCATTCATTTCGACGCGCCGGAAATGGTACGGTTAGGGCGCGCGAAGACCAGCATCAGCCATTGCTCGTGCAGCAATCAGGTGCTGGCCTCGGGCTGCTGCCCGGTATGCGAGATGGAGGATGCCGGCGTCTCGATCGGGCTCGGCGTCGATGGTTCGGCGTCGAATGACGAGTCCAACCTGATGCAGGAAGTCCGCGCCGCATTCCTGTTGCAGCGCGCGCGGTACGGCGTCGGCCGCGTCAGCCACAAGGACGCGCTGCGCTGGGCGACCAAGGGTTCGGCGGCCTGTGTCGGTCGGCCGGAACTCGGCGAGATCGCGGTCGGCAAGATGGCCGATCTGGCGCTGTTCAAGCTCGATGAGCTGCGCTTCTCCGGCTATGGCGATGCGCTGGCGGCGCTTGTACTGTGCGGCGCCTATCGCGCGGACCGTGTGATGATCGCGGGTCATTGGCGGGTGATCGATGGCGCGATTCCAGGCATGGATATCGGCGATCTGATCCGGCGGCATAGCGCGGCGGCACGGGCGATGCACGCCGGCTAGCTTCACCATCTCAGAAGGCTGCGGGACGCATCATTGAACCCTCCGCGCGTCGTCTGCGACCCAACCGCATGGCTTTGGCCTATGCCGAGGGCCGAGATGATTCTTGCGGAGCAAACCGATGCGAATTCCTGTGATGGCGATCTGCGCCGTGATGCTGGCCGCAGCGCCGGCGTTCGGCGCCAGCCGCAAAGACCACGACAACTGCAACGCGCGGGATGTCGATCGCAATATCGCCGGCTGCACGCGGGTGCTCGAAGACTTCTCCGAGAGCGCGCGGACGCGTGGCATCGCTTATGTCGGTCGTGGCCTTGCCTGGAGCGAGAAGGGCGATGTCGATCGCGCGATTGCCGACATGACCGACGCGATCCGGCTCAATCCGAACGACAGCCTCGCTTACAGCAACCGCGGCATCCTGTGGCGCGAGAAGAAAAACGTCGAGCGCGCGATTGCCGATTTCACCTGGGCGATCCGCATCGACGCGCTGCCGCGCTCGGATATCGGCGGCGACGGTCACGTCAATATCTACACCAACCGCGGTCTCGCCTATCAGGCGAAGGGCGATCTGGTGCTGGCGCTTTCGGATTTCGACGAGGCGATCCGCCGCGACCGCAACGATGCGGATGCGTATTTCAACCGCAGCAAGATCCATCAGGTGAACCGGCAGATTGACCGCGCGATCGCCGATCTCGATCAGGCGATCCGGCTCAGGCCGGAGCTTATGCAGGCATATTACACCCGGGCCAACGCGCGCTATGAGCGCTATGCGGCGTCGAGCACGATCAGCAGGAAGGACGATATCGACGGCGCCATTTCCGACTACAGCGAAGTGATCCGGCTAGATCCGACGCTGGAGACGGCGTATCATGCGCGCGGGATGGCGTGGAAACTCCGCGGCGATATCGAGCACGCGGTAGCCGATTTCACCGAAGCGGTGCGGCTCAATCCCATGAACCCCGACGTGGTCGCCGCGCTGCAGGAACTCAAGCCGGATTTCAGGCTGCCGTCGATCGCCGAAAAGGGAATTCTGAACTGGCCGGAATTCGCGGCGCAGAAGTAGTAAATCCAAGAAAAAGCCCGGGCATTTCTGCCCGGGCTTCGTCGTTCGGGAGAGTGGCGTCGCTTACTTGCCCGGCATCTTGTCGTCGATGCCCTTGACGTAGAAGTTCATGCCGAGCACCTGACCATCGGCGAGATGGTCGCCGCCCTTGCATTCGACTTCCTTGCCGTCCTGGCCGATCACAGGGCACTTGAAGGGCTTCAGCGTGCCGGCGACGATGGCGGCTTCGGCGTCCATCGCCAGTTTCTTCACGTCGTCGGGCATGTTGGTGTAGGGCGCCATCACGACGATCTTGTCCTTGAGGCCTTCCCAGGTGTCTTCCGATTTCCAGGTGCCGTCGAGCTCGGCCTTGACGCGCTGGATGTAGTACGGCGCCCAGTTGTCAATAATAGAGGTCAGCTGGGTCTTGGGGCCGAACTTGATCATTTCAGAGTCCTGGCCGAACGCCAGCTTGCCGCGCTCCGAGGCGATTTGCATCGGCGCCGGTGAGTCGGTGTGCTGCATGATCACGTCGGCACCCTGGTCGAGCAGCGCCTTGGCGGCGTCGGCTTCCTTGCCCGGGTCGAACCAGGTGTTGGCCCAGATGATCTTGACCTTGATGTTCGGGTTGATCGTCTGGGCGCCCAGGATGGTGGCATTGATGCCGGAGATGACTTCCGGGATCGGGAACGAGCCGATATAGCCGAGCACGCCCGACTTCGACATCTTGCCGGCGATGATGCCCTGGATGTAGCGGCCTTCATAGAAGCGGCCCGAATAGGTCGAGACGTTTTTGTCGCGCTTGTAGCCGGTAGCGTGCTCGAAATGCACGTTCGGATACTTCTTGGCGACCTTCAGCGTCGGCTCCATGTAGCCGAACGACGTGGTGAAGATCAGCTTGTTGCCGGCGCGCGCCAGCTGTTCGATCGAACGCTCGGAGTCCGGGCCTTCGCTGACGTTTTCGAGATAGGTGGTCTCGACCTTGTCGCCGAATTCCTTGATCATCGCGAGGCGGGCGAGGTCGTGCTGGTAGGTCCAGCCGAGATCGCCGATCGGGCCGAGATAGATAAAACCAACCTTGAGCTTCTCGGCGGCGCTGGCGCCGCCGAGGCCTGCCGCCGCGGTCAGGATCACCGCCGTCGCAGCCATGACGATCTTCTTCATAGGTCTCTCCGGTTACAAGGGGTGGACTGTGTTTCCCGTCGCACGCGCTCCCCATCGCGCGCGTCGGGTATCTGCATTTATCGATCGGGAACGAACACCGTTCCCAGGGCCGCAGGCGCGGTTGAACCACCGGTTCGCGCGCGCGAGATCAAAACCAGCACGATCACGGTCGCCAGATAAGGCAGCGCCGACATCAGTTGCGACGGTACGCCGACGCCCCAGCCCTGCGCGTGCAGTTGCAGGATCGTCACCGCGCCGAACAGATAGGCGCCGATCACCAGCCGGCCGGGCCGCCACGACGAGAACACCACCAGCGCCAGCGCGATCCAGCCGCGGCCGGCGGTCATGCCGGGAATGAAGAACGGCGTGTAGGCCAGCGGCAGATAGGCGCCGGCGAGGCCCGCGCAGGCGCCGCCGAACATGATCGCATAGAGCCGGATGGTCAGGACGGGATAGCCCAGCGCGTGCGCCGATACATGGTTGTCGCCAGTGGCGCGCAGGATCAGTCCGGCGCGCGTGCGATACAGAAACAGCGAGACGCCGATAATCAGCGCCAGCGAGAAATAGACGAAGGCGTCTTCGCCGAACA
>NZ_JAQGJT010000188.1 GCF_028290495.1 Tardiphaga sp. | reverse complement strand
GCCCGCGCGGCGTCGATTTCCCACTCGCGAATCCGCGACAGCGCAAGCAAGGTCGGAATCGCCAGAATGAAGGTGACGAGAAATACCGAGCGGCTCGACAACAGATAGCCGCATGTACCCATCACGGCGGCGGCAACGCCGTTGCCAAGCGATGCGTAGCGGGCGTTACGCCCAAACCGCTCGCCGATCGCAAGTGGTCCGACCAGACCGAGGCTGATCGCAGCAATCGCCGGACCGAGCACGCAACTCGCAGCGGCGTGCAGCGTCGCAGCGGCCGCTACTACCGGAAAAATCGGCCATGCGGCATATCCCAGCGCGCTGACGCCAATCGTCGCCACCGCGAGGCCGGCCACCAGCCGCTCGGAGCGGGCGGCGTCGACAATAGCCCCGCCGGGCATTTGTCCAATCAACGCGACAAGGCCGCCGATCGACAGCACAAGTCCGATCTCGACCTGGGTCCATTTCTGCGTCGTCAGATACACCGCGATGAACGGGCCGAAGCCGGTCTGCACGTCGGCGAGAAAGAAGATGAACCAGTCCAGCCCGCGCAGGCTCTGCCGCGACGGCTCCGGCGCATGGCGCGGCTCGCCGCCCTCAGGCTCCGGCGCGAGGCCGGGCGCGCGGGCGACGTCCCGCACATCGCCATCGTCGGCGCGCGGCCGTTCCGGGGCATGGGTGGTGGCGAGCAGCACTTATCTCTCCTGCGCCGATAGCGGGAAACGCAGCGGATACAGCGCGCCGGAGGCACCAAGCGCCACGATCGGCGCATCGTCCTTGTATTCCGGCGCGGCGCGGACCTGTTCGCGCGTCAATTCCAGGGTGATGCTCTCGCTCTTGTTGGCCACGTTCCAGAAATGCAGCGCGCTCCAGTCGACCACGATCTTGCGGCTGCCGACGCCGAGGAAGCCGCCGAAATCGATCACCACCGCGCGCGCGACGCCGCCACGGTCGACGATTACGTCGGCGATGCGCCCCATGTTCTCATTGGCGGGGCTGCGTACGTCGCGGCCGAGAATGCCGTGGGCATCGAAGGCGTCGATCACCGTCACCGACGGCGGCTTGGCCACGGTCACCGCGGGCGCGGCCGGAGGTGGCGGAATTTCCGTCGCTGCAGAGGGCGCCGCTTGCGCGTCCTGCGGCGTTGCCGGAGCCGGCTCGTCGGCGGCCCAGGTCGGGCTGACGAACGATAGCGCGCAGCCAAGCGCCGCAATGAATCTCACTCGAGTTACGTTCATGCCGCCTCTTTCAATTCTCGTTGGTCGCCGCTCCATCCGCGTGTCGTCCTCGCGAAGGCGGGGACCCATAACCGCCGGGTTCGCGGCTTGAACGCCGCTGCCCTATCCCGCCACGACGGGACGGAGTGTATGGGTCCCCGCTTTCGCGGGGACGACTCACAGAAGTCTGTATCCCCGATCAATGCGTCAGCACGATCGAGACCTGAATCTTGCCGCGCGTGCGCAAAATCTCCAGCGAGACGTCGTCATGGTGTTTGCGCAACCGCAGATCGACGCTGGAATCGCCGAGCCGCAAATCGCGCAAAATTACTTCGTTGAGGAACGCCGGCAGCCGCGGATTGCGGAAGCGGATCTCGCCGCGCGCCGCGTCGAACTCGATGCCGAGCGCGGCCTCGAGCAGAGTGAACGGCGTGGCGCTGGCCCAGGCTTGCGGCGCGCAGGCGACGGGATACAGTGTCGGGCCGCGGCGCTTCTCGCGTTGGAATCCGCAGAACAATTCCGGCAGCCGCCGTAGGTCCATATAGGCCGCAGTGTCGAACAGGCCCTTGAACACCGCCTCGACCGAATGTTTGAGACCGTAGCGCGCCAGCCCGAGCGCGATCAGCGCATTGTCGTGCGGCCAGATCGAGCCGTCATGATAGGACATCGGATTGTAGCGTGGCTCGCCCCGCGCCACGGTGCGGATACCCCAGCCTGTGAAAAAATGCGGCCGCATCAGGTCAGCGGCAACGAGCCGCGCGCGGTCCTCCCGCGCGATGCCGGTGAACAGCACCTGTCCAGCATTGGAGGTGCGCACCGCGCACGGCAGTTTGTTGCCATCGAGCGCGATCGCATAGGTGCCGATCTCCTCGCACCAGAACGCTTGCTCGAATTTGTCCTGCAACGCCTGCGCCTCCGCTTCAAGCCGCCTTGCGCGGTCATGCTGGTTCATGCGCATCGCCAGCCGCGACGCCAGGAGCTTGGCGGCGTAGACATAGCCCTGTACTTCGGCGAGCGCGATGTTGCCCTTGGCGAGCTGGCCGTCGGCGTGGAAGATCGCGTCGTATGAATCCTTCCAGCCCTGGTTCTGTAGCCCCTCGTCGGTGGCGCGCTGGTACTCGACGAAGCCGTCGCGGTCGGGGTCACCTGGGCCGTCGATCCACGCAAGGCCGGCCTCGATCGCCGGCCACAACTCGGCCAGCGTCGCGTCATCACCGGTACGTTCGATATAAAGCCCGGCGAGCAGCACGAACAATGGCGTGGAATCCACGCTGCCGTAATATTGCGCGAACGGCACCTCGCGGAGCGCGGCCATCTCGCCGCCGCGCATCTCGTGCAGAATCTTGCCGGGCTCGGCGTCCGACAATGGATCGACGCTTTTGGCCTGGAACGCGGCCAGCCGCTTCAGCACGCCCCGCGCGACACGCGGATCGATCCACAGCATCTGCAGCGCTGTGATCAGCCCGTCGCGGCCGAAGGTGGTCGAGTACCAAGGGATGCCGGCATAAGGATAGCGGCCCTGCGGCGTGTCGGTCATCAGCATGTTCAGATCGGCCATCGACTGGCAAAGGACCTCGTTGAAAATGTCGTTCGAGGTTTCGATCGAGGTCGCGCCCCTGCTGAAATTCCGCATCTCGCGGCGAAGCGCCAGCAGGCTGCGGAAGAACGGCGGAGGACGGTGGCCGACGGCCGCATTACAGGTCGCCGCCACGAACAACGAAGTGCTTTCCTGCGGCGCCAGTTCTAAATGATAGGTCGCCATGTTGGCCGACAGTCGCGTCGGCTTCGGATCGAAATGCACCATGGTACTGCGCGGCGTGTGGTCGAGGCCGGTATATTCCAGCGCCGCGTCGCTCGGTCCGACGAGCCGGCTGGTGGCGACGCCACGATGCGCGCGCTTCGAGCCGCGCACCTCGAAGAGATCGGCGAAGTCGTTGTCGAACTTCAGCGTGAGGTCGAAGCTTGCCGGCGCCTCGCCGTGGTTCTGCACGCCGATGCGCTGATAGGCGGTACCGTGCCACAGGAAGAAGGTGCGCACGATGTGCAGCATGTCCTTGGCCAGCACCAGCCGGTTGTTCTGGTAGATATCCGGATTGGTCAGATCGACCGTTAGCGTCGAATTGTCATCGCGTAGATTGGAGCCGAGCAGCAGCGGCTGCACGTCGTCGAGCGTCAGTTCGAGCCGCGCCAGGTAGCGCGTGTCGGCATTGAAAAGCCCGTCCGGCCCGCCCGCGGAGGCGCCGATGTCGCCATGGCTATCAAGCACCACAAAGGTGTCATTGTGCTTCAGCGCCCGGCGCGGTCGCGCGGCGGGGCCGGTCATCGGAATGTAGAACGGCGACTCCACGATGCCGGAATCGACGGCGTGGATCGGGGACAGTTTCGCGGCGGCTTCACTGGGCATGAAACACCTCGGCCGGTTGATGGGCAGGCAAGCCGCTCGGCGAACGACTCAGATGGAGCCTAGACCGGTCACGCCGCGTGTTGGGCGAGCCGGCTCATTTCCTGGGTCACGAGTTCGCGATACGGCCCGGAGCCCTTCATCAGGCTGTCGGGCTTGCCGTCCTCGATGATCTTGCCGCCCTGCAGCATAATGACGCGGTCAAAGTTGCGTAGCGTGGCCAGGCGATGTGCGATGGCAATCACGGTACGGCCGCGCATCAGGCGCTGCAACGCCTCGCGGATGGCTTCCTCGGACTCGCTGTCGAGCGCGGCGGTGGCTTCGTCGAGCAACAGGATCGGCGCATCCTTGAGAAAGGCGCGGGCAATGGCGATGCGCTGGCGCTGGCCGCCGGACAGTTTTACGCCGCGGTCGCCGACCTGGGTGTGCAGGCCCTCCGGCAGCGTCTCGACGAAGTCGCAGCGCGCCGAAATCGCCGCGCGCATCACGTCCTCATCGCTGGCGCCGGGCCGGCCGTAGCGGATGTTTTCCATGATCGAACGGTGGAACAGCGAGATATCCTGAGGCACTACCGAGATTGCCTGACGCAGGCTGAGCTGGGTCACCCGTGAAATATCCTGGCCGTCAATCGCAATGCTGCCTTTCTGCACGTCGTAGAACCGCTGCAACAGCACGAACAAGCTCGACTTGCCGCCGCCGGACTGGCCGACCAGCCCGACGCGCTGGCCGGCATGCAGCCGAAGGCTGAACTTGTCGAACACCGGCAGGCCACCGGGATAGTTGAATGAAATATCATTGAAGGCGATGGCCGCGCCGGATTTCACGAGCGGCTCGGCTTCCGGGTGATCGCTGAGTTCGTGCGGCACCAGCAAGGTCGCAAGAGCTTCCGACAAGCGGGCCACATGCTGCGTCACATCGACCAGGGCGACGGCCAGATCGCGCGTCGCATGAAGGATGGAGAGGCCGAGCGTGCATACCAGCACCACATCGCCGGTCGAGGCGCCGCCGCTCTGCCACAGTCGGATCGCCCAGGCGAGCAGCGCAATGGTGAGTACGACGGTGATGGCGGCATGGGTGAGGCGCAGCCGCTCCAGATAGCGCAGGCTGCGGCCGCGCGCGTTCAACTCGCGATCGACAGTGGCATCGAAGCGGGCATGCTCGAAACCCAGTCCACAGAAAGCGCGGACCAGCGGCATGTTATTGATGACATCGACCATCTCGCCATCGACGGCCGCAGCCTTGTCGGCGAAATCGTCATGCAGGTCCTTGCCCGCCGCAGCCATCTTGAACATGACGACAACGACGGTGCC
>NZ_JAQGJT010000031.1 GCF_028290495.1 Tardiphaga sp. | reverse complement strand
CGAGCGCGGACGTCGCTTCATCGAGCAGCAGGACGGAAGGGTTGCGGATGATCGCGCGCGCGATCGCGATGCGCTGGCGCTGGCCGCCCGACAGCGTATCGCCGCGTTCGCCGACCGGGGTGTCATATTTCTGCGGCAGGCTCATGATGTAGCGGTGGATCTCGGCCTTGCGCGCGGCTTCCGTGACCTCTTCGTCGCTGGCGCCTTCCTTGCCGAGCCGGATGTTCTCGCGGATCGACATGTTGAACAGCATGTTCTCCTGGAACACGACGGCCATGCTGGAGCGCAGAGACTCCCGCGTCACCTTGCGGATATCGACGCCGTCGATCGTCACCCTGCCCTCGTT
Organism: Tardiphaga sp.; assembly: GCF_028290495.1. Lineage (GTDB taxonomy): Bacteria > Pseudomonadota > Alphaproteobacteria > Rhizobiales > Xanthobacteraceae > Tardiphaga. Next base: position 4,566 of record NZ_JAQGJT010000031.1, on the reverse strand, counting down.
CGGCACGTAAAGGCGCAGGATCAGGTTGAGCAGCGTGCTCTTGCCGGAGCCGCTGGGCCCGACGATGGCGATCGTCTTGCCGACCTTCAGCTTGAGGCTGAGATTGTCCAGCACCGGCGCCTGGCTGCCTTCGTACTGGAAGGTGACGTGGTCGAAGGTGATGTCGTTGACGATGCGCGGCAGGTCCGGGGCACCTGCCCGGTCGGCGCCGCGGGTCGGCTCGTCCAGCATCTCGTTGATGTGGCGGACAGCGGCGGCCGACTGGATCGATACCGGAATGAAGTGCATGACGTGGGCGATGTTGTAGGACACCTCCCAGAACGCGCTCTCGAAAGTGACGAAGGTGCCGACGGTAATCTGGCCCTTGGTGGCGAGATAGGCGCCGATCGCCAGCACCACCAAATGCAGCAGCAGCACGGAGATGGTGACCGAGCGCTCCACCATCGTCGACAGGAACGTCGCGGCGGCGATGCGGTCGCGGGCCTCGTTGTTGCGCAGCCGGAACCAGCCGAGCGTACGGCGCTGCAGGCTGAACGCCTTCACCACGGCCTGCGCGGCGACGTTTTCCTGCACCATGCCGAGCAGTGAGGATTCAGTGATCTTCTGGTCGTAATTGGCCTGCACCGCCTTCGGCGTGAGAATGCGCGGGCCGATCAGCGTGATCGGGAACACCAGCAGCGCCACGGCGGCCAGCTGCCAGTTCAGATACAGCATCAGCACGATGCCGGCGATCAGTTCCAGGAACGGCAGCAGCGCGCTGTTGGCGAAGGTCTTGATCGCCGACTCATAAGCCGCCAGATCGATCGAGAACCGCGACAGGATCTCGCCGCGCTTGGTGCGCGCGAAATAGGCCGATGGCAGGTTCTGGATGTGCTCGAACAATCGCACGCGGACGTCCGAAATCAACGAGCCCGCCAGCCGGGCGTCCCAGCGCTCGTACCAGATGGCGACGATCGAGGTGATGATGCCGGCCGCCGCCAGCACCGAAAGGATCACGATCAGCGCGTCGAAATCCTCTTCGCCGAGCGCGTCGTCGATCAGATATTTCAGGCTGAGCGGCATGATGACGTTAAACAACGTCTCCACCACCACGCCGAAGCCGACGATCGCCAGCATGCGCCGGTAGTTTTTCAGAAACGGCCGGGTGAACGCGTACATGGTGCCGAGCGCGCCGGCGGCCTCGCGTGCGGTGAAGACGACGAGATCCTCGTCATCCTCATCATCGTCCAATTCATCATCCTCGTCGTCGTCATCCTCGTCATCGACGGGCTTCCACTTGACCGGCTTGTCCGTAACCGGCCCCTTGGCCAGCAGCGGCTTATTGCCGGGCGCCGGCGTGGCGACCGCACCGACCGGCAGCGCAATCTTGTCATCGAGCGGCGATGCCGGCTCGCTCGGGGGCGCCTGGTCAGAGGGTGGCTTTGAGGGTGGCCTGGACGCCATAAAACAAACCGTTGCTGCACGGTCGTACGACCGCAAGAATCACTGCCGCGGCGTGGGCCGCCACCGGGATGATCTTACGCAATCAGAATGCACTCGGCAAAGCAACGGGCGCGGATTCCGAGGAGAGCTGTTCCAGCTGCGCGTCGCGCTCCGACGGCGCCCTACGCTCTGCTGTCGTCGCCCGGCTTGTTGTGGGTGAGCCAGTAAACGCAGGTGCAGGAGATGAAGCCGCGACGCCTGCGTTTACTGGGTCCCCGCATACGCGGGGACGACAGCCTGAGAAGTCTGCCGCTCCCCCGCCGGCACCACGGCACGTGCCGCTCAGTCGTCGCTGTCCACCTTGTCGAAGAACGAATAGCGCAGGCTGTCGGCGTCGGCGTACCAGTGGCCGGGGCCGCGGCCGGCGGCCAGCGTGGCCTCCCAAAGCGCCTCGGTGCAGTCGCGGCGGTGCATCGAGAGGTCGAAGCCGTTGCTGAAGAACAATTCCGACCACTCCCACCAGGTGCCAAGCTTCTTGACGCCGCGCAGCAGGTCGTAGCGGTCGATCAGCGCCGGCGCCATGTCGGAGGTCACGGAGCCAAACACCACGCCGGTCTTGACCACGCGGTTGAGCTCCCGGACGGCCTTGGCGACCTGCTTCTCGGCGACGTGGCACAGGCAGGTCTCGAACACGAAATCGAACTGCTCGTCCTTGAACGGCAGATCGGTCACAGAGCCGAGCTGGTTGAACTTCTTCAGCGCCTTTGGCGTCTTGGCGTGAACAGCCTTGTTGTTCTCGATGCCCCAGGCGTCGATGCCGCGCTCACGCAGCGCGCCGACCAGTTCGCCGCTGGCCGAGCCTGCGATCAGGATCTTGTAGCCCTTGGCCCTGTTCCAGACGATCTTGATGAGGTTCATCAGATAGAAGGGATCGGTGAATCGGCTCCACACCTCGTTGTAGGGCCCGACGCCGCGATAGTTCTCGAAGTAATCGCGATCGATCTTGTCCGAGGTGACGGCGCCGCCGTCGCCCTGCGCGCGGCGCAGCCGCATCATCTCGGTGAGAATGATGTCGGTGGCGGCGTCGGAGGAATCCAGCAGGCCGTTCAGCGTGGAGTCGAACAGATAATCGCCGACCACGACGATGCCGGGATGTTCCTTGGGCTCCGGCCGGTGGTTGGTCATGACATCGCGCGCCGGCAGGCCGCCGGGAATCGCGTTGACCGACGACAGCCAGCGATAGGTCTTGCCCTCCAGGAAATGCGCACGCGCATCGCCCAGCGACGCCGGCAGCGACTTCAGCGCCGCATCGATCAACTGCTCGTCGTTGAGGTTGGCGAAAGCGAGAGCGTCGGAGCCGGCGATCAGCCAGTTCAGCACGCCATGCTTGCCGACATCGTGGCGCGCGCCTTCATTGTAGACGCAGCAGCCGCCGAACGCCTCCGACATGAACCAGGCGCCGGGGATCTGTTTGCCCCAGAACGGCGTATCGAACAGGATCGAGACGCGCAGATAATGTGCCGGGCGATCGAAATAAGCGACGTGCTTGACCATCGACTTGCGCAGCTGCTCGCCGCCCCAGCGCATCGTCGATAGCCAGGAATGCGGCAGGCACACCAGCACCAGGTCGAAATCGCGCGTCTCCGGCCCTTTGCCGTTCATCATGTCGAGCTGGTAGCGGCCGGCCTCGGTCTTGCCGACCTTGAGGACACGGTGATTGAGCTGGATGTCGGCCTCGACTTCCGAATGCAGGCAACTGATCAGCTGCTCATTGCCGTTCTGGATCGAATACAGGCCGATATAGCCGTCGACATCCATCACGAAGTTCTTCAGCGCGTTGAGACCGTTGGTGTTGTGGCTCTCGGTAGCGATATCGGAACGCGCCATCACCTTGAGGAAGCGCTTGGCGGTGGGGTCGGAGACCTCCCTGTCGAGCAATTCCTCGCAGGTGATGCCGACCCAGGGATGCTCGTTGTCATGGGCGCCGACGCCTTCGTAATACTCGATCGGCGACACCATGTTGGCGCAGCGCTTGCGGAATGCCTCGATCGCGTTCGCGGTCTTATCGCCGTATTTGCGGCGCATGCCCGGCACGTCGTTGAGCAGTTCGCCGTCGAGCATGACCTGCTCGGCGTCCATCGGAATGGTCTGCAGGCCGAAATGCTGGATCAGCTCGCGCAGCGGGTCCGGCCCGGTCATCGAGTAATCGTAGATTTCAGCGACACCGGCCTCGTACATCGCCGGCGCGGTGTCGAATTTCTTGGTCAGAATCTTGCCGCCGACGCGGTCGGACGCTTCATAGATGGTGATGCGGCAGAGATCGCCGAGCTTCTTCTTGAGATACCAGGCGCTCATCAGGCCGCCCGGACCACCACCAACAATTGCAAGATCAAGCATCGGTCTCTTTCACGCGCCGTATTCGCCCCGCGGCAAGCTTCGGCAATGTTCGGTGTAACGGGATTCCCGGCATAGCGAAATCGATGCGGGCGCAGGGCTGCAGCCCCACTCCCATCTCGCACTAAGCAACTCTAGATAAAATCATTTTTCAGCTGAAGGAAAGATGAACAGAAAGCGACCCTGCATTGCAGCACACGCCAGACGCGAAAAAGGCCGGCTTGCGCCGGCCTCTTCCTGTTCATGTCGCTTCCGATTACTCGGCGGGCGGCAGCATCAACGTTTCGGCTTCCGGAGCGTCCGGAACGATCGTCGCCTGCTTTTCGCGCTCGTCGAGGATCATCTTGTCGCGCTTGACTGCGACTTCGCGGATCTTCGCCATCGAGGCACCGGTGCCGGCCGGGATCAAACGGCCGACAATGACGTTTTCCTTGAGGCCTTCGAGCGGATCCACCTTGCCGTTGACGGCAGCTTCGGTGAGCACGCGCGTGGTTTCCTGGAACGACGCCGCCGAGAAGAACGAACGGGTCTGCAAGCTCGCCTTGGTGATGCCGAGCAGCACAGGGGTTCCGGTCGCGATCTTCTTGCCTTCTTCCTTGGCGCGGGCATTGAGCTGGTCGAACTCGATCTTGTCGATCTGTTCGCCCGAGATCATGTCGGTATCGCCCTGATCGGTGATCTCGACCTTCTGCAGCATCTGACGAACAATCACTTCGATGTGCTTGTCGTTGATGAGCACGCCCTGCAACC
>NZ_JAQGJT010000190.1 GCF_028290495.1 Tardiphaga sp. | reverse complement strand
ATCACGAGAAGAACAGGCGCAATCCATGACAGCAGCAGCAAATTAGGCTTGCGTGCGACAGCAACGCGCGGCGTCGGCGTGACCTGCACCGGCGCCCGGTATTCCTGCTGCATAACGTAGTCGACGTTGCTCAACGTGATGATCCCGTTCATTGCGGCGACGTCCGCAACCGACGGGGATGATAGGACAAGGATAAGTTCGCCGTCCGGAGATTTTGCGGTGAAAACATTCTCCGCGTGATAATAAGTCGGTTTGCTACGCAAAGGATGCGATCGAGAGGTCTTTGATGCTTTGCTCGCGGCCGGGATGGAAAATGCAACTGCTGTATTGCCTGCCAGGCGATCCGGCTCCGAAGGCCGCAGAAAATTCCCCTCGTCATCCTGTCACGGACGAAAAATCCTTCTAGTGTTGAACGGGAATGTCGTCCTGACCCCTATGTGGTGGTTTTGTTGGCTTGCAATGACTTTGCTCCGTGCGCTTATGAGATCAAGCATCAGACCCACGAGGCAAAGCATGAGCACGAAACCCATTCGATTTGGCGTGTGGGCCCCCGTCCACGGACCGCGCGCGGCGCATCACGATCCCGAGGAGCCGTACAATGCGTCGTGGGAGCACAACCGCGATGTGGTGCTGCAGGCGGAAGCGCTTGGTTACGATTCGACGCTGATCGCGCAGCACACCATCAACCCGCACCAGGAAGATCTTGATCAATTGGAAACCTGGACGGCCGCGGCGGCACTGGCCGCGCTGACCAGCCGGATCGAGATCATCGCTGCGATCAAGCCATATCTGTTTCATCCGGTGGTGCTGGCCAAGATGGCGCTGCAGATCGAGAACATCAGCCGCGGACGTTTTGCGCTCAACCTCGTCAACGCCTGGAACAAGCCCGAGCTTGAAAAGGCCGGCATCGGCTTTGCGGAGCACTACGACCGCTACGCCTATGGCAAGGAATGGATCTCAATCGTGGCGCGGCTGACCGCCGGCGAACGCCTCACTCACAAGGGCGAAAATTTCGATGTCCGCGATTATGCGCTGCGTCCGAAGGATCTGTATCGCGCGCGGCCGGCGATTTATGTCGGCGGTGAATCCGATCCGGCGCGCGACCTTGTTGCCGTCCATGGCGATACCTGGTTCATCAACGGCCAGCCGCTGGCGGATGTCGCGGCCCTGATCGCCGATGTGGCGGCACGTCCGCGCACCGGCGCGCCCTTGCGCTTCGGCCTGTCGGCCTTTGTCATCGCGCGGGATACCGACGCCGAGGCGGAGGAGGCACATCAGAGGCTGCTGGCGCTGGCGAAGCTCGATGCGCCGATCAAGGCGATCCAGCGCGCCAATACCGATCCCAAGGTGGTGATGATGCAGACGATGCAGAAGACGCCGCGGGTCGGCAGCAATGGCGGCACCGCGGCGGGCCTGGTGGGTAGCTACGACACCGTCGCCGCGCGCATCGGCGAATTCCATGCCGCCGGCATCGAGCTGTTCATGCTCCAGTTCCAGCCGTTCGAGGCCGAGATGAAGCGCTTCGCGGAAGAGGTGTTTCCGAGAGTAAAGGGCAAGGCATCCGTTCTGAAGGCGGCACACGGCTGACAGCGATTGGACGCAACTTGCCCGGCGGCCTCATGTCGCGAGACCGGTATCGTGGACGATACGGCCTCCCACCATGGTCAGGCGGCAATCGAGATCCTTCAAGTGGGCCGCGGCGATGGCTGTCGGATCATCCGAGAGCACGGCAAGATCCGCCGCGAAGCCTGATTTCAGCGGACCCTTCCAGCCTTCGTCGAAGGTCAGGGCGGCGCCGGCCGTCGTGAACAACTGAAGCGCGGTGCGTGCGTCCAGCCGCTGCTCCGGGCCGATCACCTGTCCGGTGGTTCGCTCTTCACGGGTGCAGGTTGTCCACAGCGTGAAAAACGGATCGTAGGGAATGTTGTCGGTGGCGATAGCCAGCGGAATGCCCTGATCGATGATCTTGCGATGCGGAACGATGCGATTGCCGTCGTTCGGTTCAGCGAGATATTTGTCGCCGCCCTTCCACAGATAGTAGGTCGGAATCGTCGTCACGTAGATGCCAAGCCGCTTGAGCGCTTGAATGTCCTCGTCTCGGGCACGTCCGATATGTTCGATCACCCAGCGCCGCGCCCGGATCGGATGACGCTCGTTCACGGCTTCCAGCACAGGAATGATCTCGTGCAGTTGGTCGCCGACGATGGTGTGTAGCCGCAGGTCGAACTCCGCTGCCAGAAAACAAGCTTCGCGGAAGTCGGAGGGCGAGACCGCCTGTTCGACGAAGCCGGCCCAGCCGGTGTCCGGCAGGTGCGCCCGTGCGCAGCAGGCGACCACGGGATCGCCGCCGTAGGCAATGTGGATGCCGGATACGCGTAGCCAGCGGTCACCGAGGCCGGCGCCGCGCGCGGTTGCCAGCCAGTCGCGCATGATCCGGCGCGCTTCGGTGAGGTCGCTCCAGCTCGGGCTGACCACCAGGCCGACCCGCACGGTCAGTTCGTTCAGTTCCCACAGCCGGCGATAGACCGAGATGGTCTCGGCGGCCGAGCCGTGCCCCTCGTAGATACTGGTTGTGCCTTTGGCGTTATAGAGCCGCTGCGATCGCCTGATCCCTTCGAGTCGGTCGTCGAAGCCGAAGCGCGGCACCGCCGGGAGAATGTCGAATTCGACAGTGGGGCGGTTGTTGCGCTCGACGATGATGCCGGTCGGCGCACCATTGGCGCCCTTCAGGATTTCGACGCCGCCGCAACGCGGTGC
>NZ_JAQGJT010000172.1 GCF_028290495.1 Tardiphaga sp. | reverse complement strand
CAATCGTTCGATGCGGTGCAGTCCGCACGACATACCCTCTGCAAGCAGGTCGTGCCATACACGCCTGGCGCCGTAGGTACGGTCGCTCCCAAGGAAGCTGGCTCGAACCTTCGCACCCAATTCCTCACCGCTTCGGCTACGCCGACTGCGTGAGCGCTTCAACCAGGCACAGAACCCACCTCGCGAGACACCGAGCGCCTCGCACAACCAATCCGTCGGCCAGAGCCACCGGTGCTTCGAAATGAAACCGAACTTCACATCGATTCCTTCGCGAAGTAGGCCGCGGCTTTTTAGGATGTCGCGTTCAGCCTTCAGTTTGGCAACCTCGCACCTGAGACGCGTGATCTCCTGCTGCTCCGGCTTCATCTGACCCTGGCTGGGAAACGCATGTTGTGGGTCGTCGGCGAACTTCTTCACCCATTCACGCAGTTGCGTCGGATGAACGCCGAGGTCTTCGGCTGCCTGGGCGTAGGACACGCCCCGATCCTGGATCAGCTTGACCGCCTCAAGCTTGTACTCTCGCGTAAACTTCCGTCTCTCCATGACACACCTCCAGCTCCATAAAACACCTTGGTGTCTTCGGAACCGGGTGCAGCTCAGTGCGTGATGTTTTGGAGCCATGACGGCTCAACATAAAGCTGGATTACACAGATCAGTAAACCGGTAGGATGGCGGGTTGGCACCTAGTCGGTTCAACCTGTGGGTCAATCTAAAACCAAACAAGACTTGACTGGCCAAACGCATCGTTAAGTTGTCAGGCTGCTTTTCTGAAACAAACAGGGGTCACGCATGGCCAAATTTCAATGGTCGGATATACGGATCGAGAAACGAAAGGAGTTCGAAGCCCTTCTGAAAGCGTTGGCTAAGAACGAGCCGGTTGCGGTGCGTGCATTGAATATCCGGTATGGTGTGGAGTCACCGAACCTCATCCCGGTTTCCGATTTCAAGCAACTCGATCGATGGCAAAAGTTCACGTTTGCTGCAGGTGGCGTGGGTTTGCTTGGTTGGCTGCTTTTCGGCGTCGCTGGCGTGATTTTGATACAGTTGCTAGCTATGATCGACGTATTGCGAACCCCCTCTGTTTCGCTGAAACTTAGCATCTTTGTAGTTTTGTATGGATTTTTCGTGATATGGCGACAATTGCGGTGCATCGCATGACAGGAGTTATGTCGGCATACAACTACGGCTGGAAGGAAGAATGACACCTCGCGCCGTCATTGCCCAAGAGCGCAGATGGTAAAGATCCGGGTTGGCCTAGCTGCCCTTGCAATCTCAAAAGGATGGCTCTATTGGACACGCACTTCATACCAAGTCTTGAGCGCGATGCTAGTCTCCAGTAGCCGGAATAGACGAAACGATTGTACTATTCCTGCGAAACAGTTCTCGGCTGTTACTATGTACGTTTCCATTGCCTCGACCGCCACGACAAAGCGCGGAGCAGGCATAAAGTGCGCTGACGATGCGCGAGCTCTTCAACAGACAATAATGAATATCGGTGGGGTTTTTGTACCTGAAACAGCCATCATTTCCATACACCGGCTGCTCAAGCGAGTTTGCAAGTGCATGAACGAGCTCCCCGAGAATGTCGATGCGCACATCTATTGCTGCTAGTCTCTTTTCTGCAAAGTTCATGATTATGATCTACTCTCTCATCGCTCAAGAGTTCGAGATTGCATAGATCAGATAGAGCACGGAACCGATCCCAAAACCAAGCCATAGGCTCGGCCAATTAAACGGGCGCGACCAGCTACCGGCCCAGTTGAGAACGCTAGTCGTCGCCTTGCGAGCCGATGCTTTATGGATAGCCTTTGCTCTGGCTGTTAGTTCTGACGTGTCCTGGCGCGGTGAGGGGAGCGCACCGCGCTTCAACGGGCCACACCCGTCGCCGCTGCCAAAGTCGCTATCTGCGTACCACATGCCGTCCTTGGCTTTAGTGCAATATTGATACTTGCCGAATACCTGCGCGCTGGTGTCATCCATTTCGATCTTCATTTTTATCTCCAATGGCGTTGCCATCGCGGCTTATGAGCGCCCATCCAGCTCGGTCGCCATTCTCTCCAGAAGATAGGCCAGTGCGTCAGAAGCCCCGGTGTCGAATGACGTGCCCGACAACGCCCGTATTGTTGCGTTTATACGATCGATCGCCTTCGGGTTGCAATTCTGAGGTGCAGCGAGTTAACCTGTCGAGAAGGGGCTATCCACCGGGGCTGGTGGAGACAGCATGCCGACATATCTCGTCCGAATAATCAAAAATCATGATCTCGTTGGAATATTTGTAGCCCGAGATCTCCGAGAGATGCTGATAACGATAGATGAGTGCACCGATCCCGCAAGTTGCGAATACATAAAGCTGGGCGCAGGCGGGATTATGTGGACCGATCGTGCGATCCCGGTTCCTATCGACGTGCCAGACGATGACGATGGTGAAGAGTCCGACCCTGTGCCGTGGGGTGGGGCAACCTTCACTGAGGTGTGGTGGAATTATTTCCACGGGTTTTCTCATCTGCGATGGAAACGCTTCTTCGAAGCAGATGCTCCTGATCTGCCTAATCCGCCGCGACAAGAGAAGCCGGCACAGCGAGCTTCAGCGAAGGTCTTGCCTTTCAAAGTTCGGCCTTCAAAGAGTGAGCCCGAATAGAAGATCTTGGGCGCGAGGCAGAACGAGCGGCGAACGGCGCCACGATATCGCAATGAAATAGCCAAATCCGGCGTGAACAAAACGTGTCGGATTGTTAGGCGAAACTAACAATATCAATGGTTTGGAGAACGTGCCCCGCGTTCGGGACGCAGGGGTCGCAGGTTCAAATCCTGCCACTCCGACCAAGTAATTTTGAGGCTTTTGCCTCTTTTCCCGATAGCTTTCCAGACTGAACAGCGTTCTCACTGCCGGAACCCGGCGGTCTTGGCGCGTGACGGTGTTTCCCGTCCCCATGCCGGTTACCCGCCTTTTCGTGACGATCAGCTCAAGTTGGGAGTCTCGCCCGTTGCGGCTTTGAGTTGCAGCGGCAGGATCAAGGACAACGCGTTGAAGATCTCGGCCTTTTCCATATCGCCTCCGGGTTGAGAGAGACGGTGCGTACGTTTGCGCAGCAGGGGGATGGCAGCCGCCGCGTGGCTGATAGCATCGTTGTCCATTGATCATCCTTTCGGGTTGCGGGTCGTACTTGCGAGGGGATGCAGCAGGGTGGCATTGCCGCTTGGTCGGCGGCACTCACCAACGGTTCGATGGCGCTTATGCCGCACACGTGAGCGCGCCGTACCGGTGGATTTTCGTCGCAGCAGATCCAGCTTCAGGTGAGGCTCGCACGCCGCGCTTCCGCAGGTTGCGTCGTTGTGGCCGCTGGCCCGATTGCGGCATGCCGGGCGTGCAGAAACGCTATGTTCGCGCAGCGATCGGTGGCAGGAAACATGCATCGCGGAGCCGCCCGCATAGGGCGCCCGCAACCATTGCAAGGTAGATTTGTGACCAACGATTCAGCGCCTCCTTCGATTGCCCTGCCAAGCGGGCTTGCCGCGGCTTATGTCGTGATGCCCGAGGCGGAAGCCGTCGAGCTCGCGCGCAATGCGTTCGGCATCGAAGGGCGGGCGACGCGTTTTGCCACCGAGAAGGACGATACGTTCCGGATCACGCCGGCTAGCGGAGCGCGCTTCATTCTCAAGGTGGCGAACCCGGTAGAGGACGTCCCGGAGATCGACCTGCAACTTCGCATTCTGCAGCATCTCGCCGCGACGGCGCCGGATCTGCCCGTTCCGCGCGTGGTCGACAACGCCCGTGGCGAGCACCTGTTTGCCTATCAGGATCGCGCCGGGCAGCCGCGCCAGGTCCGGATGATGTCCTATCTCGAAGGCAAGCCTTTGAGCGAAGTACCTTCCACGCTTGTGGGGCGGCAGGAGATCGGCCGGCTGCTGGCGCGGCTGCGGCTGGCGCTGGCGGATTTCAGCCATCCGGCGGATTCCCGCGTGCTGCCCTGGGACATCAAGCATCTGCTCAGCCTGCAAAGCCTGCTCGGAGGCATCACAGAGCCCGCCCGGCGCCGGCAGGTCGAGGCGGGGCTGGCGCGCTTTGCTTCGATCGAAGGTCGCCTGGCCGGGTCGCGCATGCAGGTGCTGCACAATGATTTCAGCTCGTCGAACATCGTGGTCGATCCCTTGCTGCCGGGCTTCGTCAGCGGCGTGATCGATTTCGGCGACGCGGTGCGAACCTCGATCGCGATCGATGTTTCGACCGCGCTGCTCAGTCAGTTGCCGCGGCAGGGCGGCGATGATTTCTTCGACCACGGCCGCGATCTGCTCGGCGGCTATCTCGGCGTGGCGGACTTGACCGCGGAGGAACTGAGCCTCATTCCCCATCTCGTCATGGGCAGGATCGTGGCGCGGGTGCTGTTGTCGATCTCGCTGGCGAATTCGGTGCCGGAGAACTCGACCTATCTCTTGCGCAATACCGAGCAGTCCTGGAGCCAGCTGAACTGGTTCCTGAACCGCTCCATGGATGAAGTATCCGGCCAGTTCGCGGATCATGCGGTCTGAACGCACCGGCCAATCGAGGCAGAGGAAGCTACAATGAATGCAATCGGCACCGAGCCACGCGGCAAAATGGTCAATAGCTTCGATCCCGCCAGCGCAACGGGACTGAGCGACCGGACGCGCAATCTCGTGCAGCGCCGCGCCGCGCTGCTCGGGCCGGCCTACCGGCTGTTCTACAACGACCCGGTCGAGGTGAAGAGCGCCAAGGGTGTCCTGCTGTACGATGCCGCAGGCAACGAATATCTCGACGCCTACAACAACGTCGTCTCGGTCGGTCATTGCCATCCGCGTGTCGTCGATGCGATCACCGAGCAGCTGCGCACCCTCTGCACCCATACGCGCTACATCCAGGAAGGCATCCTGGACTATGCCGAAGACCTGCTCGGCACCTTTGGCGGCAACATCAAGCACGTGATGTTCACCTGCACCGGATCGGAAGCCAACGATCTGGCGATGCGCATCGCCAAGCATCATACCGGCAAGAGCGGCATCATCATCACGGACGAGGCCTATCACGGCAATTCGGACCTGACCGCGAGCTTCTCGCCGTCGCTGGGTGCGCAGTCGCCGCTGGGCACCTTCGTGCGCCGGGTGCCGGCACCGGATTCCTACCGCATCCCGGCGGACAAGATCGGGCCGTTGATGGCCGAGCGCGTCGCGGCGCAGATCCAGGATCTCGAACGCCGCGGCGAAGGCCTCGCCGCCTTCATTGCCGATTCGATGTTCTCCTCCGACGGCATTTTCGCGCATCCGACCGATGTGCTGGGTCCGGTGATCGACGTCGTTCACAAGGCTGGCGGCCTGTTTATTGCCGACGAAGTGCAGTCCGGTTTCGGCCGCAGCGGCGAGAAAATGTGGGGCTATCAGCGCCACGGCATCTCGCCGGACATCGTCACCATGGGCAAGCCGATGGGCAACGGATATCCGGTGGCGGCGGTCGCGCTGTCTCCGGACATCGTGCAGAATTTCGGCCGTGACAACCGCTACTTCAACACGTTCGGCGGCAATTCGGTGGCGATGGCTGCGGCACAGGCGGTGCTGAACGTGATCCGCGACGAGAAGCTGCTGGAGAACTCGCTGCGTGTCGGCAAAGTGCTGCGCGACGGTTTTGCCGATATCGCGGGGCGTTACGAGCAGATCGGCGACATCCGCGGTTCCGGCCTCTATGTCGGTATCGAACTGGTCAAGGACCGCGCGTCGAAGGAGCCGGACGCCGCGGCGGCTGCGGCCGTGGTCAACGGCCTGCGCGCGCGACGTGTGCTGATCTCGGCGACTGGCGCCAAGGCCAACACGCTGAAGATCCGTCCGCCGCTGGTGTTCTCGGAGGCCAACGCCGATCGGCTGCTAAGCGAGACCGAAGCGGTGTTTGCGACGCTTTAGGTAAAGCGCAGCCCCAAGATCCGTCATGCCCGGCCTTGTGCCGGGCATCCACGGCTTTCAGCGCGCACAAACGTGGATGGCCGGGACGAGCCCGGCCATGACGATCTTGGCTAACGGTCGCGCCTCAAAGCGAAGCGCGACGCGTGTGATGTTTACTTCGCGACCGGCATGGCGAATTCGGCGCCGTTGTCGGTGCTTTCCGGCCAGCGCTGCATGATCGACTTCTGCTTGGTGTAGAAGCGCACGCCTTCTTCGCCATAGGCGTGCATGTCGCCGAACAGGCTGCGCTTCCAGCCGCCGAAGCCATGCCAGGCCATCGGCACCGGGATCGGCACGTTGATGCCGACCATGCCGACCTGAACGCGGCGCGAGAACTCGCGGGCGACATTGCCGTCGCGGGTGTAGCAGGACACGCCGTTGCCGAACTCATGGTCGTTGATAAGCTGCAGCGCTTCAGAGAAGTCCTTGACGCGGACGCAGGACAGCACCGGCCCGAAGATTTCTTCCTTGTAGATCTTCATTTCCGGCGTGACGTTGTCGAACAGCGTGCCGCCGGTGAAGAAACCGTTCTCGTGGCCGGCGACCTTCACGCCACGGCCATCGACGACCAGCGTGGCGCCTTCCTCGACGCCGAGGCCGATATAGCCTTCGATCCGCTCCAGCGCCTGCTTGGTGACGACGGGGCCCATTTCGGCTTCGGATTCCATGCCGTTCAGGATCTTCAGCTTCCTGGCGCGTTCGGCCAGCAGGGGGACGATCTTGTCGGCGACGTCACCGACCAGCACCGCGACCGAGATCGCCATGCAGCGTTCGCCGGCCGAGCCGTAGCCGGCGCCGATCAGCGCATCGACGGCCTGGTTCAGATTGGCATCGGGCATCACCACCATGTGGTTCTTGGCGCCGCCCAGGGCTTGCACGCGCTTGCCGTACTGCGAGCCCTGCTGATGCACGTAATGCGCGATCGGGGTCGAGCCGACGAAGCTGACGGCGGAGACGCCGGAGTGCTGCAGCAGTGTATCGACAGCGACCTTGTCGCCCTGCACCACGTTGAACACGCCCTTCGGCAGGCCCGCCTGCATCAACAGATCGGCCATGAACAGCGCCGGCGACGGATCGCGCTCACTCGGCTTCAGGATGAAGCAGTTGCCGGCGGCGATCGCCACCGGGAACATCCAGCACGGCACCATCACCGGGAAGTTGAACGGCGTGATGCCGGCGACGACGCCGAGCGGCTGGCGCATGGTCCAGTTGTCGATGCCGGTGGAAACCTGGTCGGTGTAGTCGCCCTTGAGAAGCTGCGGGATGCCGCAGGCGAATTCGATGATGTCGATGCCGCGCGCAACTTCGCCCTGCGCGTCGGAGAACACCTTGCCGTGCTCGGCGGTGATCATCGCCGCCAGCGTGTCGGTGTGCTCGTTCATCAACGCCAGGAACTTGTTCATGATGCGGGCGCGGCGGATCGGCGGCATGTCGGCCCAGGCCGGGAAGGCGCGGCGGGCACTCGCCACGGCGTCGTTTACTTCCTCGACCGAGGACAGCACCACCTGGCGCGCCACGGCGCCGGTCGCCGGGTTGTAGACCGCCTGCTTGCGGTTGGATGCGAGGTTGGTCGGAACGCCGTCGATGAAGTTTCCGACGTCCTGGGTGGCAGTGAAGGCTGGCGTGGTCATGCGAGATCCCCGGTTTGAAGCGATGCGCCTGTTTACCGGCCATGGCCCGACCACCACAGATCAAATGATTGGACTAACTGTTCAATAAATCGAACAATGGCGGGATGAAAACCAAGAAGGTGGAAGCGCTGTGGTCGCACCTGCACTGGCTCGGCGTGCTGGCCGAGGCCGGCAGTTTCACGGCGGCGGCCGGCCGGCTCGGCGTCAGCAAGGCGGCGATGAGCCACCGCCTCAGCGAACTCGAACAGGCCACCGGCGTGCCGCTGGTCCGCCGCACCACGCGCAGCGTGCGGCTGACCGAGGCCGGGCAGCATCTGGTCGACTCCACGCGCTCATCATTTGCCGAGATCGAGCGCAGCTTCGCGTCCGCCAAAGACCTCGCTTCGGTGCCGCAGGGCCTGCTGCGCGTGACGGTGCCGGTCGCCTTGGGACGGCAGCAGATCGTCCCGTTGATCCCGGATTTCCTGCGGTTGCATCCGGGCATCCGGATCGAACTGGAGTTGTCCGACCATCTGAGTTCGCTGGCGAAGGAGGGCTTCGATCTCGCGGTTCGTCACGTGCAGAGCGTCCCCGATACGCATGTGGCGTGGAAATTGTGCGAAACGCAGTCGTTGCTGGTCGCGACGCGCAGCTATCTGCGCAAACGGGGGACGCCTGCGCGGCCGGCGGATCTTGGCGCGCACGATTGCCTGCATTATCTGCGTGGCAGCGTGACGCCGACCTGGACGGTCGAGGCGCGGAAGGGCGACAGCGAACGTATCACCGTCAAGATCGGCGGCAGCTTTGCGGCCAATAACAGCGAGGTGCTGCGCGAAGCCGCGCTCGCCGGGCTTGGAATTGCCTTGTTGCCGGACTTCAGCGCGCAGAAGGATATCCGAAGCGGCAAGCTGCAGATCGTGTTGCCGGACTGGCGGGTGACAGGCGCGTTCGGCGAGCACCTGTTCGCCATCCGGCCCTACGCCACTCACGTTCCGCGCACCGTGCACGCCTTTGTCGCATTCCTGCGAGCCCGGCTGCACCAGGGCTTCGCGGCGCCGCAAGCGCGTCCGCGGCGTTAGTACGGCCTTAACCACGCTGCGAAGCCCGGGGACCCGATGCCGCCGCGGGGCGTTCTTGTGTCATGGGCCAGGAACTGACCATCGTGGCGCAACCGCTGAAGGAATACGTGCTGCCCTACGGAGCGTATTCCCCGGCGTTGTCGCGCAGCAGCCGGACTGAGGAAGCCGTACAGGCCCGCAAGGCCTACGCGCGCCCGAACGATTCCGAACCGCGCGAACTCGACATGCGGGCCTGAGGTCGCTGCATCCTGTGTCCGGGACGCAGTGCGATGGGCCTCCGGCAGGAGGCGTCATGCGCGGCAGAGCCGGGACCATAGCGAACGCCGGCGTCCGGGGCACAATTCAATCGTTACTATTCCAAACCGCCGGTCAGTTCATCGGTCGCTTGGCGAGCTTGCGGGCGAGGGTGCGGCGGTGCATGCCGAGCCGGCGGGCGGTCTCCGAGACGTTGAACTCGGTTTCCACCAGCGTCTCGTGGATACGCTCCCATTCCAGGCTCTTGATCGAGGTCGGCCGGTTGGTCAGCGCAATGGTGCTGTCGCCGGTGGCCTTTTCGAACGCGGCTTCGATATCATCGGAATTCGACGGCTTGGCGAGATAGTGGCAGGCGCCGAGCTTGATCGCTTCCACGGCGGTGGCGATGCTGGCGAAACCGGTCAGCACCACGATGCGGATTTCGGGATCATGGGCGTGCAGCAGCTTGACGCATTCCAGCCCGGAACTGCCATTCAGCTTGAGGTCTACCACGGCGTAGCCGGGCGGCGTCGTGGCCAGCAGGGCTGCGACCTGTTCGATCCCGTCGCACAAGGTGACGAGATAGCCGCGCCGCTCGAACGAGCGCCGCAGCGCTTTCGCGAAGGAAGCGTCGTCCTCCACGATCACCAGCGAGCGTTCAGTCTCCATCGGGCACCTCGAGCGACAAAGCGGCAATCGGCAGGCTGAGTTCGACGATCGCCCCGCCGGACGGCACGTTGATGGCGCGGGCGCGGCCGCCGAGCTTGCGCAGCACATTGACGACCAGGAACAGGCCGAGCCCGCTGCCGGGCTTCTGCTTGGTCGAGCGATACGGTTTGCCGAATTCCGCCAGCATGTCCGGCTGGAAGCCGGGGCCGGCGTCGCGCACCGCGATCACCAGCATGCCGTCCTGCCGGGCGATGTCGATGCCGACAAAGGCCGGTGAGGCCTCGTTGGCGTTGTCGAGCACGTTGAACAGCACCTGTTGCAGCAGCAGATCGGAGGCGATCGCGAAATCGGTCGCGAGGCGATTGGTGTATTCCAGCCGGGCCGGGCCGCGGCTGTCCTCCCAGTCCTCGACCACACCGTCGATGAAATCGATGACGCTGGTGCGCTCGGAATTCTCGCCGCGCGCTTCGCCGGACGATTGCAGGATTCCGGACACGATGGTCTTGCAGCGGTTGAGCTGCGCCTGCATCTCGGCCAGTTCGGTAACGATCTCGCCGTCGGCGCGAAACGACGGCATCCGCTCCCAGTCGTTGAGGATCACCGACAAGGTCGCCAGCGGCGTGCCGAGCTCGTGCGCGGCGCCGGAGGCGAGCAGGCCCATGCGGACGATGTGTTCCTCCTCGGCCGATTGCTGGCGCAGTTCGGCGAAGCGCTGGTCCTGTTCGCGCTGATTGCGGTTGATGCGGGTGATGAACAGCACCAGCAGCCCGGCGGCGAGCAGGAAGCAGATGAACATGCCGTAGATGTGCAGGCCAAACAGCCGGGATTGCGCCCCGGCATGCCCCATCGCAAAGCCGATGTCGTGATAGGCGACGGTGAGCCAGAGGAAGCCGGCGCTGGTCGCGGCGACGATGGTCCAGCTCGACCAGGGCTGCAGCAGTACCGCGCCGAGCACCGCCTGCAGCAGGAACAAGGAGACGAAGGGGTTGGTGGCGCCGCCGCTGAGATAAAGCTGCATCGTCAACGTCGCGACGTCGAGCAGCAGGTCGATGAACAGCTCGGCATTGGTGATGATGGCGCCGCTGCCGTAGCGGTACAACGTAACCAGGTTGAGCGTGATCAGGAACACGATCACGGCGGCCATCTGCCAGACCGGCAGAGAGATTTCGAGCCAGAAGCTGCTGATGGCAATGGCGGCGATCTGGCCGGCGACGGCGAGCCAGCGCAGCATTACGAGCAGCAGCAGGTTCTTCCGGTTGGTGGTCTCCTGGATCGAATCCTGCGTCGAACTCAAGGCACGTCTCTCGGTGATCTCTCCGGATCGCCGGAGGCGGGGCGGCTGGACAAGCCGCAGACCCTTAGCACGCCGTTTGCCGTATCACGAAACCGCAGCGCTGTCGGCTGCGGTTTCGTCCGCGATCGATCAGGAGATCTTGTTCGCCAGTTCCTTGTTGATGCCGAGCGCGGCCAGGGTGGCGAGCGCGCCGGACAGCAGGTAGGCGCCGGCCGCGAGCAGGCCGAAATGGTACGACAGATACAAAGCCACGAACGGCGCGAAGCCGGCGCCGACCAGCCAGGCGAGGTCGGAGGTCAGGGCCGCGCCGGTATAACGATAGGTGCTTCCGAAGTTCGACGACACCACGCCGGACGACTGGCCAAACGAGAAGCCGAGCAGGATGAAGCCGGTCACCATGAACACCACTTCGCCGATGGCGCCGCCGTCGAGCAACTGCGGGGCGAAGCCGCTGAACACCGCGATGGCGATGGCGCAGCCGCCGAGCAGCGAGCGGCGGCCGATGCGGTCGGCGATGTAGCCCGACGCGATGGTCGCGAGGATGCCGAACACGGCGCCGAAGATCTCGATCAGCAGGAAGCGCGTCGGATCTTCCTTGGTGAACAGGAATACCCAGGACAGCGGGAACACGGTGACCATGTGGAACATCGCAAAGCTCGCCAGCGGCGCGAATGCGCCGATCAGTACGTTGCGGCCCTGGTTACGCACGGTGTCGATCACCGGCGAGGGCTGCAATTCGCGGCTTTCAAACAGCGTGGCGTATTCCGGCGTCGAGACGATGCGCAGCCGGGCGAACAACGCCACGACGTTGATGGCGAAGGCCACGAAGAACGGGTAGCGCCAGCCCCATTCCAGGAAGTCGACGGCCGAGAGGCTGGTGATGAAGAACGCGAACAGTGCGCTGGCGATGATCAGGCCGATCGGCGCGCCGAGCTGCGGAATCATGGCGTACCAGCCGCGCTTGCCTTCCGGCGCATTCAGCGCGAGCAGCGAGGCGAGGCCGTCCCATGCGCCGCCGAGCGCCACGCCTTGGCCGATCCGGAACAGCGCGAGCAGGATGCCCGACCACGCGCCGATCTGCGCATATCCCGGCAGGAAGGCGACGGCGGCGGTGGAGCCGCCGAGCAGGAAGATGGCGATCGTCAGCTTCAGGCCGCGGCCATATTCGCGATCGACCCAGATGAAGATCAGCGAGCCGATCGGGCGGGCGATGAAAGCTAGCGCGAAGATGGCGAAGGAATACAGCGTGGCGGTCAGCGGATCGGTATTCGGGAACACCAGCTTCGGGAACACCAGCACCGAGGCGATCGCGTAGACGAAGAAGTCGAAGAATTCCGAGGTCCGGCCGATGATGACGCCGATGGCGATCTCGCCCGGCGCAACCTCGCCGTGATGCGCGTTGATGCGACGCGCATCGTGTTCCATGGTCGTTGCTTCGGAGGCGGGCATCGTGCTCATGACGTCAGTCATTCCTTGAATAAAACTCTAGCGAAGCCAGCGAGCATGGAGAGTCTGCGAGCTATGAGATCGCGATGGCTACGCGATTTGGATGGCCAGAGTGATTGGACAAAATGTCCAATGTGCGCCCCGTGACGGCGCGTGTATCGCCAACCCATGCGCATTCCCCTTCACGGCTTTCTGGGCCGCTCATCGATCTTTCGCGTCGCGGTTTCGATCCCGCTGCTGGCTTTGTTGTCCGGCTGCAACGCGGTGGTACTTAGTCCCGCCGGCGACATCGCCGCGCAACAGCGCGACCTCCTGCTGATTTCCACCGGGCTGATGCTTCTTATCATCATTCCGGTGCTCGCGCTCACCGTGCTTTTCGCCTGGCGCTATCGCGCTGCGAATAAAGAGGCGCGCTACGAGCCCGATTGGGATCACTCGACGCAGCTCGAACTGGTGATCTGGGCAGCGCCGCTGCTGATCATCATCTGCCTCGGCGCCATCACCTGGACCGGCACGCATCTGCTCGATCCGTACCGCAGCCTCGAGCGCGTGTCCTCCGGCAACCCGGTCAAGCCCGGCACCGAACCGTTGCAGGTGCAGGTCGTGGCGCTCGACTGGAAGTGGCTGTTCATCTATCCGCAACTCGGAATCGCCACGGTGAATGAACTGGCCGCGCCGGTGGACCGTCCGATCAATTTCCTGATCACGTCCTCGACGGTGATGAACTCGTTCTACGTGCCTGCACTGGCAGGCCAGATCTATGCGATGCCCGCGATGCAGACCAAGCTCAGCGCCGTGATCAACAAGCCCGGCGACTATGACGGCTTCTCCGCCAATTACAGCGGCGCGGGCTTTTCCGGCATGAAGTTCCGCTTCCACGGCCAGAGCACGGCCGATTTCGAGCAGTGGGTCGCCAAGGTCAAGAAGGACGGCGGCGCGCTCGATCGCGACGGCTACATCAAGCTGGACAAGCCCTCCGAAAACGAGCCGGTGCGCTATTACAGCTCGGTGCCGGCGGATCTTTATCACGCCGCGCTCAATATGTGCGTGCAGCCGGGCAAGATGTGCATGGACGAGATGATGCGCATCGACGCCAAGGGCGGCGGAGGCATGGCCAGCATCCGCAACACGCTGCCGCTGTCGCACGACAAATACGCCCGCCGCGATTCCCCGCTTGCCGCAGCGCCCGCTTTCGTCGCGTCGCTCTGCACCGTGTCGGAGCCGATGGGCGCCAGCCACGCCGACGCCTCGTCGGCACGGATGTGGCCGCGCGATCCCGCGGGTGTGACCGGTGTCGGCCTGCCGAAGCCCGGCCTGCCGCGTCTGCGTCCTTTCAGTCTCGCCGCGCTCGGCGAGCCCAGCTAACACCTCCTGCGAAACGGTTCTCATAATGTCGACGCCCCCGCTCGCGATCAGCCCTGTATTTGGTCGCCTTACGCTGGAATCCCTTCCGCTTCACGAGCCGATCCTGCTCGTGACCTTCGCCGGCGTGGCGGTGGGCGGCCTCGCGCTGGTCGGTCTGCTGACCTATTTCAAACTGTGGGGCTATCTCTGGAAGGAGTGGTTCACCAGCGTCGATCACAAGAAGATCGGCATCATGTACTGCATCCTCGGCCTGATCATGCTGCTGCGCGGCTTTGCCGACGCGCTGATGATGCGCGCCCAGCAGGCGATGGCGTTCGGGGCCAATGAAGGCTTCCTGCCGGCGCATCATTACGACCAGGTGTTCACCGCGCACGGCGTGATCATGATTTTCTTCGTGGCAATGCCCTTCGTCACCGGCCTGATGAACTTCGTGGTGCCGCTGCAGATCGGCGCCCGCGACGTTTCGTTCCCGTTCCTGAACAATTTCAGCTTCTGGATGACGGTGGGCGGCGCAGTCATCGTGATGATGTCGCTGTTCGTCGGCGAATTCGCGCGCAC
This sequence comes from Tardiphaga sp., assembly GCF_028290495.1. Lineage (GTDB taxonomy): Bacteria > Pseudomonadota > Alphaproteobacteria > Rhizobiales > Xanthobacteraceae > Tardiphaga. The sequence goes on along the minus strand of NZ_JAQGJT010000172.1, from coordinate 1,608 downwards.
CGGCTGGCTGGCCTATCCGCCTCTGTCGGGCATCGGCTTCAGTCCGGATGTCGGCGTCGATTATTACATATGGGGGCTGCAGGTCGCCGGCGTGGGAACAACGCTGTCCGGCATCAACCTGGTCTGCACCATCGTCAAGATGCGCGCGCCGAGCATGACCATGATGAAGATGCCGATCTTCGTCTGGACCTCGCTGTGCACCAACATCCTGATCGTCGCCTCCTTCCCGGTGCTCACCGCGGTGCTCGCGCTGCTGACGCTGGACCGCTACGCCGGAACCAACTTCTTCACCAACGATCTCGGCGGCAACCCGATGATGTACGTGAACCTGATCTGGATCTGGGGGCACCCCGAGGTCTACATCCTGGTTCTGCCCGCGTTCGGCATCTTCTCGGAAGTCACCTCGACGTTCTCCAGCAAGCGGCTGTTCGGCTATACCTCGATGGTCTACGCCACCGCCGTCATCACCATTCTGTCCTACCTCGTCTGGCTGCATCACTTCTTCACCATGGGGTCGGGGGCGAGCGTCAACTCGTTCTTCGGCATCACGACGATGGTGATTTCGATTCCGACGGGCGCGAAAATCTTCAACTGGCTGTTCACGATGTATCGCGGCCGGATCCGCTTCGATCTGCCGATGATGTGGACCGTCGCCTTCATGATCACCTTTGTGATCGGTGGCATGACCGGCGTGTTGCTCGCAGTGCCGCCGGCCGATTTCGTGCTGCACAACAGCCTGTTCCTGATCGCGCATTTCCACAACGTCATCATCGGCGGCGTGTTGTTCGGCCTGTTCGCCGGCATCGCCTACTGGTGGCCCAAGGCCTTCGGCTTCAAGCTCGACCCGTTCTGGGGCAAGGTCTCGTTCTGGTTCTGGGTGGTCGGCTTCTGGTTCGCCTTCATGCCGCTCTATGTCCTCGGCCTGATGGGCGTGACGCGCCGCATGCGCGTCTTCGATGACCCTTCGCTGCAGATCTGGTTCATCATCGCCGCCTTCGGCGCGGTGCTGATCGCCTGCGGCATCGCAGCCTTCCTGATCCAGATCTACGTCTCCATCCGCAAGCGCGAGGCCCTGACCGATCCGACCGGCGATCCCTGGGACGGCCGCACGCTGGAATGGTCGACGTCCTCGCCGCCGCCCGCCTACAACTTCGCCTTCACGCCGGTCGTGCGCGACAACGATGCGTGGTGGGACATGAAGAAGGCCGGCTACATCAGGCCGCTCTCCGGCTTCAAACCGATCCACGTGCCGAGCAATACCGGCACCGGCGTCATCCTGGCCGCCTTCAGCGTGGCGCTTGGCTTCGGCCTGATCTGGTACATCTGGTGGCTGGCGGCGCTCAGCTTCGTCTGCCTGATCGCCACCGCGATCGGCCACACCTTCAACTATATCAGAGACTTCCACATTCCGGCTGCCGAGGTCACGCAGGCGGAGGCGGCGAGGACGACGCTCCTCGTCGCCCAGGGCTAGGGTTTGAGCATGGCATCGACGGCAATCATGGCCGGCACTGAACCGGTCTTCCACCTGGAAGAAGAGCATGCGCACGCCGAAGGCGGCAGCACCATGCTCGGCTTCTGGCTCTATCTGATGAGCGACTGCCTGATCTT
>NZ_JAQGJT010000171.1 GCF_028290495.1 Tardiphaga sp. | reverse complement strand
GTGCGGCCGGTGCCGTTCGGCAGCGAGACGACGCCACGGACCATCTGATCGGCGTGACGCGGATCGACGCCGAGATTCATCGAGATCTCGATGGTCTCGTCGAACTTCGACTTGGCGCGTTCCTTGACCATCTTGATGGCCTCGACGATCGGGTAGAGCTTTTCACGATCGATGCCCTCGCGGGCGCTCTTCAAACGTTTTCCAATTGCCATGACCGTTTACCCCGCCACCTCGACGCCCATCGAACGGGCAGAGCCCTCAACCATCTTCATGGCCGATTCAATGGTGTCGCAATTCAGATCGTTCATCTTGGCTTCGGCGATCTCGCGCACCTGCGCTTTGGTCACCGAACCCGCCTTGTCGCGACCCGGCAGCTTGGAGCCGGCCGTGAGCTTGGCGGCCTTCTTGATGAAGAAGGACATCGGAGGGGTCTTCAGGGCGAAGGTGAAGGAACGATCAGCGTAGATCGTGATCACCACCGGAATTGGCGTGTTCTTTTCTTCCTTCTGCGTCTGCGCGTTGAACGCTTTGCAGAATTCCATGATGTTGAGGCCGCGCTGACCAAGCGCGGGACCGATCGGGGGCGAAGGGTTCGCCGCACCGGCCGGCACCTGTAGCTTCAGGTATCCGGTCACTTTCTTTGCCATATGTCACTCCTGTTGTGCCGGCCTTGGCCGGCTGTTTCAGGTTCCGTGGTGCGGTCGAAAAGCGGCTGGCAACCGCCCTCTTCCTCCCACGGCCTTCAATGCGAAGACGTGCTTCGCATTTTCGAACGCAGAAACGAATTCCGCGCTTATTCGGATCAGACCTTCTCGACCTGACCGAATTCCAGTTCGACGGGGGTTGCGCGACCGAAGATCGACACCGCGACCTTCACGCGCGACCGCGCCTCGTCGATTTCCTCGACCACACCGGAGAACGACGCGAACGGGCCATCGGCCACGCGGACGTTCTCGCCGATCTCGAACGACACCGACGCCTTCGGGCGCTCCACGCCTTCCTGCACCTGGTGCAGAATGCGCATCGCTTCGGGCTCGGTGATCGGCATCGGCTTGTTTTCCGCGCCGAGGAAGCCCGTGACCTTTGGAGTGTTCTTGATCAGGTGGAAGGCTTCGTCGGTGAGCTTCATCTTCACCAGCACGTAGCCCGGGAAGAACTTGCGCTCGGCTTCCATCTTGCGACCGCGGCGCACTTCCGTGACCTTCTCGGTCGGCACCAGGATCTGCTCGAACAAGTCTTCCAGGCCGCGTTGCTTGGCCTGCTCCTTGATCGACTCCATGACCTTCTTTTCGAAGTTGGAGTAGGCGTGAACGATGTACCAGCGCATGCTCATAATTCAGTTCCGAGTTAGTGAATGCCGAGCAAAAAAGTCACGAGATAGCGGATGATCATATCCGCCGCGAAGAAGAAGATCGACGACAGCGCCACCATCACGAACACCATGATGGTCGTGATCATGGTCTCGCGCCGCGAGGGCCACGTGACCTTGTTGGTCTCCGTGCGCACTTCCTGCAGGAATTTGAACGGGCTGAGCGCCATCGTTTACTGTCCGCATCCGTCGTGAGACGACTGTTAGGTTTCGGGAATCCAGACAGCCCTCTTGCGCCCGCACCCTCACCTAAGGATGGGGCCGCCAAGCGGGCCCTTTTGTCTGGGAAATCAAAGCCGCGTCGGAGGTCCGTCTAGCGGGCCGACAGCGAGTGCGGCTTTGTAGGGCGGCAAGCGTAAAAGGTCAAGATGGGTACTTCTGCGGTCAAACGGCCCGTTCCCGGCGGCAAGACCGGGGAAAATCCGATTGTCTTGCCGAATCAAGGAATTGGCAGGGGTAGCAAGGCTCCAGCCAACGACAACCGGTTTTGGAGACATCGCGACAGGGCATTTCCAGCCGGACTTCCTGCAGGCGCTGCGGTTTCGATTTTCCGGCGTCATCTCCAATGACCTGCTGCTGTCGATCCCGTTCTTTACGTTCATGGACGCAATCCTCGAGCGCTGCGGGCTTGCGGAAGATCTGCTGGACGGGACGGGCCAGTTGTTCGGCGATATCCGGGCTGGCCTCGCCTTTGCCGTGATTCTGGTCGGCGTGCTGCTCGGCGTCATCGCTGCGTCTGGAACCATCACTGTGCCTTCCTTGAACTGTGCAGGTGGCCAGCCCAGGGCGTCGACGCCCCTAAGGCGGCGGAGGCGGACATCTCCTGCACTGTCCGCCCCGTCCAAGGATAGCTTAAACCTCCAGCTTGTCCCCGCCCTTCAGATCAAGCATTTCGCGCGCTTCGTCCGGGGTCGCGATCTCAAGACCCAAGCCTTCGACGATCTTGCGCGCGAGCATGACCTGCTCGGCATTCGACGAGGCCATGCGGCCGGGCGCGGCCCACAGCGAATCCTCGAGGCCAACGCGGATATTGCCGCCCATCGCCACGGCCATCGCCGCGATCGGCAACTGGTTGCGGCCCGCGCCCAGCACCGACCAGACGTACTGATCGCCGAACAGCCGGTCGGCGGTGCGCTTCATGTGCAGGACGTCCTCGGGGTGCGCGCCGGTGCCGCCCTGCAGGCCGAAGACGGTCTGGACGAACAGTGGTGCTTTCACCAACCCCTGATCCAGAAAATACTTCAGGTTGTAAAGGTGCGACGTGTCGTAGCACTCGAACTCGAACCGGGTGCCGGTCTCCGACAGCGTGCTCAGCACATATTCGATGTCCTGATACGTGTTGCGGAACACGATGTCCTTGTTCTGCAGGTGCTTGAGTTCCCAGTCATGTTCGAAGGTCTTGAAGCGGTTCAGCATGCCGAAGAAACCGAAATTCATCGAACCCATGTTGAGCGATGCGACTTCCGGCTTGTAGACCGCCGCAGGACGCACGCGTTCGTCCACCGTCATGGTCGGCGCACCGCCTGTGGTCAGGTTGATCACCGCATTGGTGCGCTGCTTGATGATCTTCAGAAACGGTGCAAAGGCCTCGGGGCTCTGATCGGGCTGACCGGTTTTCGGATTGCGCGCATGCAGATGCACGATGGCGGCACCGGCTTCCGCCGCATCAACGGCGGCATCGGCGATTTCCTGCGGCGTGACCGGCAACGCCTTGGACATCGAGGGCGTGTGAATGGCGCCCGTCACGGCACAGGTGATGATGACTTTGCGGACCATATCAGTCTCCGTCTTTCTGTTGAAAAATCGTAAGGTTCAGGATTTGCGGCCTTGCGCGGCCTTGTGAGCCGCCAGCGCTGCGAGGCGTTCGTTGCGGTGCTGCGTTAGCGCGGCAATCCGGTCTGGCGACGGTTGATGCGGCCAGGCCGCGATCACCCGATCAACATTGGGGCTTTGATAGACCTCCGGCCCTGCCGAAGTCGCGGCCAGCTCTTTATAGAAACCCGTGTAGCGCGCGCAGTAATCGGGAATACCGCCGGGCGCATTGAGTTCGATGGTCTCCAGCGGACCGAGAAACGACCAGCGCAGCCCGAGACCGTCTTTCACAGTATGATCGAGATCTTCCGCGGAGACATAGCCCTCGCCAACCAGACGAAAGGCCTCCGCCAGCAACGCGCCCTGCAGGCGATTGAGAATGAAGCCATTGATCTCGCGGTTGACTGTCACCGGCACCTGCCCGATCTCGCGATAGACCTCGCGCGCGCGATCGATGGTTTGCTGCGAGGTCCATGGCGCGCCGCATAGTTCCACCAACGGCACAAGATGCGGCGGATTGACGGGATGCCCGACAAGGCACCGCTCCCGCCCCGGGAGCGCTTCCGTGAAACGCGAGGCCACGATGGCCGACGTGGATGACGCGAGCAGCGCATCCGGAGGCGCGAGACGATCGAGCTCAGCGAAAATGGCGATCTTCTGATCGACATTCTCCGGGCCGTTCTCCTGCACGAACGCAACGTCCTTCACCGCATCGGCCAGAGTTGCCGCGATCGAGATTCGCGCAGCTGCGCCGTCGGGATCATTGGCGAGGCCATGGCGAGCGAGCGCATGCAACTCATCGCGAATGAGCTGGGGCGCTGCTTCCAGTGTCGGGCCATGCGGATCGGTCAGCCGCACCGTCCATCCCGCGCGCGCGAAGATCGCTGCCCAAGCGCGTCCGATTAGGCCCACACCAACGATCGCTACATGTCGATTACTATCTGTCATCTATGTTCTCACAGCCACAGCACCTTGCGGCGCAGATCGAGATCGTCGCGCAGAGCCCTGGATGGTCCCTGATGAATCACTTTTCCCCGCTCCAGCGCTACCGTCGAATCGGAGAGAGCCAATGCCAGATCGAGATTATGGTCGACGATGATGATGGCAATTTCCTTGCGGAGGCGATCAAAGGTTTCGAACAACTGTTCCACCACCGCAGGCGCCAAACCTTCGAAGGGTTCATCCAACAACAGCACACGCACGTCGCCAGACAGAGCGCGCGCCACGGCGACCATCTGCTGTTCGCCTCCCGAGAGATAATCGGCGGGGCTATCGAGACGCTCGCGAATGCGCGGGAAATACTCATAGATGCGCTCACGCGTCCAATGCACGCCATTGCCGGTCTGCCGCTTGAGGCCGCCCAGCTCGAGATTTTGCTCGACGCTCATACCGGCGAACAGCGCCCTTCCTTGCGGCACGTAACCGATGCCGAGCCGCGCAGCCTCCGCCGAGGACAGACCAACCAGCTGATTTCCGGCGAGCTCAATCGAACCGTTCGACGCTGGCGCGATGCCGATCAGCGACTTGAGTAAAGTCGACTTGCCGGCACCGTTGCGGCCCAGCAGCGCAATGATCTCGTTTTCGTGCAAGGTGAAATTGACGTCATTCAGAATATGGCTCTTGCCGTAAAACGTGTCGACATTCCTCACCGTCAGCAGCGGCTTCGCGCCTGCCGAGGTCTCGCGTGGGCGCGCAGCGACAGCCGTCGTGCCCGAGCCGATATAGACTTCCTGCACTCGCGTGCTGGAGCGCGCATCCTCGACGGAGCCATCCAGCAGCACACGTCCTTCATTCATGACGGTCACATGGTCAGCAAGCTGGAATACCCGGTCGATATCGTGCTCGACCAGCAGCACCGGCAGCTCCGCCGAGATGCGTTTGATGATCGCACCGATGCGTTCGCGTTCGGCAGCAGCGAGACCCGCGAGCGGTTCGTCAAGCAACAGGATGCGCGGTGCGGTCGCGAGAGCCACACCCATGTCGAGCAACCGCTGGCCGCCATAAGACAGCATGCCCGCTTCGGCCTTCTCGATCCCCGCGAGACCGAGATAGCGTATCACCGCGTCGGTTTCCTGGTTGATCGGATCGATCGACAGCGCATTCGTGACGAAGTCGAAACGCCGGGGATGCCGCGCTTGCACGGCGAGGCGAATGTTCTCGCCGACGCTCAAGGCGGGGAACAGGTTGGTGATCTGGAACGAGCGCCCGATGCCGGCTGTGGCGATCTCTTCCGGAGTATGGCCGGCGATCGGCCTGCCCATCAGCGACACGCTGCCTTGATCCGGCTTATACATACCCGACAGGAGATTGAACGCCGTGGTCTTGCCGGCACCGTTCGGGCCGATCAGCGCATGCAGCGTGCGATCGGCGATCGCGATATCGACGCCCTGAACCGCCTTGATGCCACCAAAGCTCTTCACGATGTGGCTGGCTGCAAGCACCGCCCCATCCACTGATGATTTCGGCTTCAGGAACTCAGGCAACGGCAACACTTCGATGCGCCGCGCCGACATGGCCGCATCTTCTTCCGCCTTTTTACGAAATGGCGCGATCAACCTCTCGCCCATGCCGATCAGGCCGGTCGGCGAGAAGATGATGAAGCAGACGAAGACGAGACCGAACCAGAACAGCCAGTTCTCGGAATAGATGCCGAGAAACTCACGAAACAGAATGAAGAACAGCGCACCCAGTGCCGGCCCGAGAAAGCTGCGCATGCCGCCAATCACGACCATCGCCAGCAATTCGCCGGAGAATGCCACCGAGATGGGATCGGCCGAGGTCATACGATTCTTGTACAGCAACAGAACGCCGGCGAGACCGGTGATGGTGGCGGACAGCACGAAGGCGGCCAACTTGTAGCGGTTGGTGGGATAGCCGAGAAACCGCGCGCGCTGTTCGTTCTCGCGGATCGCAACCAGCACCGAACCAACGGTCGAATTGTGGAACCGCCACAGCAGGATCAGCACCAGAAACGCGACGATCGCCACAAACCAGTAATAGGTCGTCGACCCGTCCAGGTCGAAGCCAAACAATGAAGGCCGGGTGATTCCGCCGAGGCCGTTCTCGCCGCCGGTCACGTCGGTCCAGCGGAACGATACGCTATAGAGCATGGCCGCCAGTGCCAGCGTGAGTAGCGAGAAATACACGCCGCGTCGCCGCAGGATCAGATAGCCGAAAGCCGCCGCCGTGATGGCCACGACAATCAGCGCCAGCAGGGTTGGACCGACAAAGGAGTTCGGCATCCAATTGCGCTGGATCAATGCTGCCGCATAGGCCGCGAGGCCGAACCAGGCGCCATGACCAAACGAGACGAGACCAGTATGCCCGACCAGAATGTTCAGCGCCATGCAGGCAAGAGCGAAGACGACGATTTCCGTCGCCGACGTCATGGTGAGCCCGAGCGCCAACAGGATAGGCGGCAGGATGAGCAGGCCGACGCCTGCGATGAGCAACGGAACGGGAAGACGATTCAACATCGGTATCGCCTCACTCGAACCGCATGATGCGTTCGCCGAACAGGCCCCGTGGCCGAAACAGCAGCACCAGAAGCATCAGAAGATAGATCGCCGCGGTGGACGCCGCGGAATAGCCGATGCCGACCATCACGCCCTTGACCAATCCGACCAGGAGCGCCGCGATCACGACGCCCCAGAACGAGCCGAGGCCACCGATCACGACGACAACGAAAGCAGGGGTGATGATCTCCTGCCCCATTGCCGGATGGATCGAATAGATCGGTGCGAGCAGTACGCCCGCAAGGCCAGCGAGACCGATGCCCAGAGCTGCCACGACGGACATATAGGGCTGCAGCGAGATGCCGAGCGCGCCGACCATGTCCGGGTTCTGCACGCCGGCTCTCACGACACGGCCAAACGAGGTCTTCTGCAGCAACACCCAGAGCCCGAGCACACAGGCTACGGCAATGCCGAGAAGGACCACGCGATAGAACGAATAGATGAAGCTTCCGATCGCCACCTGACCGCGCAGTCCCGGCGGGATCGAATAGGATAATGGCGGCGCGCCGAAGATCATGCGCAACGCCTGCTCGGCCACCATTGCAAGCCCAAAGGTAAGCAATAGCGAGAGGATCGGATCGGACCGATAGAACCGCCGGAACAGCGTCCGTTCGATGACAACACCAAACAGTGCGACGGCAATGGGTGCAACGACGAATGCACCTCCGAACCCGAGATAGGGCGAAATCACCAGCGTCAGATAAGCGCCGATCGCATAGAACGCGCCATGCGCCAGATTCACGATGCCGCCGAGCGAGAAGATCAGCGACAGGCCGAGCGCAATCAAAAGATAATAGACACCATCAAGCAGTCCGTTGAGAATCTGCTGGGTGAGCAACATGGCGGACATGAGATGGGCTCCGCGGCCGTGCGCTGACGCGCAGCTGGCGAGGGTCGGAAGGACAAGACCAAAGCGACTTCACGAGCAGAATGTCGACGCCCTGCCCCCAGGCAAAGCGCCGACATCGCTGTTAGCTCGGGAATTTACAGGTGTTCTCTTCCGCGGTGGACGCGATCACTTCGAGCGGTTCATCCGGCCCCGGGACGGCCGGGCTTGATGAGAAAATGTCCCACTGGTTCTTGATCTTGTCCGCAGGCAATGCCGTCACCGCATACATTTCGTGCATCAACTGGTGATCGGCCGCACGGAAATAGCCGGGACGCGTCTTTAGCAGATCAAACTTCGCACCCTTCTCGAAATGTTCGATGATCTTCGGCGAATCCGTCGATTTTAGTTCATTGATGGTCTGCGCCACGATCTTGGTGGCGATGTAATCGCCCCATGCCTGATTTTCCGGCGGCTTGTTATACTTCTTGGTGAAGGCCGCGACGAAAGCCTTGCTGCCGGGCGTATCCAAGAGATGGTGCCAGACCACGGGCCATGTGCCGACGAAGTTGCCCTTGCCTGCGGCCCACGCCAATGCGGTGTCGAAACCGAAACCGCCGACTGGAAAGGTCAGGCCGAATTCGGCATACTGCTTGAGGAAGTTGGTGATCTGGTTGCCGGCCAGATTGATCACCACGAGGTCAGGCTTGGCTTCGCGGATCTTCAGCAGATAGGCCGAGAAGTCCGTGGCGTCGGTGGGCACCAGATCGTCGCCGGCAAAATTGCCGCCATTGGCTTCCATGAAGCGCTTCGAGACCTTCAGAAGGTCATGGCCGAAGGCGTAGTCGGCAGTCAGCGAGTACCACTTCTTCCCCTTCACCAGACCATCGCGCAGGAACGAGCGACCAACGGTCTTTACATACATCGAGTTTTGCGACTCGACATGGAACATATAGCGCTGGCAGTCCTTGCCGCGCAGCGCATCGGAATTGCCGCCGGTGTTGACGAACAGTGTCTTGTTGCGCGTTGCGACCTGAGCAATCGTCAGACACGAGGCCGATGAAATTTCGCCGATGATACAGGCGACCTTGTCGCGCTCGATCATGCGCTCGGCTTTGGTCGAGGCGGTCTGCGGATTGACCGAATCTTCCTTGAGCAACTCGACCTTGCGCCCCATCAGGCCGCCGGCGGCGTTGATCTCCTCGACAGCGAGGTCGATCGCCATCACGCCGTACTCGCCGAGCGGACCGAGGAAGCCGGTGCGCGGCGTCAGATGGCCGATACGAATCACATCGGCTCCCTGCGCGCGCAGGATCGAAGGCGCCGACAGGCCGGACGCCAGCGCCAGTCCGCCGGCGGATTTCAACAGAGTACGTCGCGTGAACGGGTTATTCGACATCAGCCTAGTCTCCCTGTGACGGCCGCATGGCGCGGCTGTTCCCCTCTGGCGAAGCGTTGCGCTCTTCTAGGTGAGAGCCCTTTGGTCGCTTGCCGTGATCTGTGATCACAGTTAGACTGGCGCAGGAATTCAGTTTTGTCGAGTCCTGCCGAAAGTTTGTTCCACTTCCAGAAAGTCCCCGGTGAATTTACCCGCTGCCCTGTCGCTTGTAGAACCGCTCGATCGCCAGACGTTGGGGGAGCGCGCTTACGCGCAACTGGCGGATCTGCTCATCTCGGGCAGACTCGCACCGGGGGAAAAGCTGTCGCTGCGGACGGCGGCCGACATGCTTGGTGTCTCCATCATGCCGGTGCGCGAGGCGGTGTCGCGGCTGGTCGCGGACAAGGCGCTGGAAGTCGCGGCTAACCGCGTGGTCCGCGTGCCAATCATGTCGTCGGCACAGTTCCGCGATCTCACCCGGGTTCGGATAGCAATCGAAGGCCATGCCGCAGCCGAGGCTGCGCTACGGCGCCACGACAGCGACGTCGATGCGATCGCTTCGAGCGAAGCGGCGATGCGCGCGGAGAGCGAAGTGAAGGCCCCGGATTTGCCGCGCGCGGTCGAACTCAACAAGACGTTTCATTTCGCCGTCTACGAAGCTGCTCAGTCGCCGATCCTGGTCGAGATCATCCGTGCGCTTTGGCTCAAGGCCGGCCCAGTCATCAATCTTGATCTGCGCGGAAATCCGGATCGCCTCGCCAAGGGCGAAGCCATCCGGTTTCATGCCGACGTCCGCAAGGCAGTCGAAGCCGGCGATGCCGAGACCGCCAGAGCGGGGATCGCCGCCGACATCACCAACGCCGCCAACTTCATCCTGTCGCGTGGCGGCCTCTCCATCTAGGTCTCACCAAATCTCCGGAGCCGTCATGGATCTCAGCATCAAGGGTTTGCGTGTCATCGTGACCGCGGGCGCCAACGGAATCGGCCTCGCTATCGCACGCGCCTTTGCCGACGAAGGCGCCAAGGTGCACGTGTGCGATGTCGACCAAGCCGCCCTTGCCGCCCTCGCGAAAAGCGATCCCGCTATCACGCAGACCCATTGCGATGTCTCCGATCGCGCGTCGGTCCAGAAGCTGTTCGATGAAGCCACGGCCAGACTCGGCGGCCTCGATGCGCTCATCAACAATGCCGGCATCGCCGGGCCGACGGCCAAGGTCGAGGAAATGCATCCCGATGATTGGGATCGCTGCCTGAACATCTGCCTGACCGGACAGTTCAACTGCACGCGCCTCGCCGTTCCGCTGCTGCGCCAGAGCAGCAACGGTTCCATCGTGAACCTCTCATCGGCAGCCGGGCGTGTGGGCTTTGCGATGCGTTCGCCCTACGCCGCAGCGAAATGGGGCGTCATCGGCTTCACGAAATCGCTCTCCATCGAACTCGGCCCGGACAATATCCGCGTCAACGCGATCCTGCCCGGTCTCGTCGCCGGCGATCGTCAGCGCCGCGTGCTGGAAGCCAAGGCGCAGCAGCGCGGGATTTCTTTTGCCGAGATGGAAAAGACGGCGTTCTCCTTTACGTCGATCAAGGACTACGTCACGCCGGAACAGATCGCCGACCAGATCCTGTTCCTGGCCAGCCCGCGCGGGCGCACAATCTCCGGCCAGGCGATCTCCATTTGCGGTGACACGCAGATGCTGGGTTAGCGGTCGACGCTCAAGACTCCGTCAAGCTCGTTGACGCTGCAAGCAGTCGCTCGTTTCCAAGTTCGCCGTGGGTCCGGCGCGGACACGGCGAATACACAGCATTGCGACAGGCGGTGCATCAACTCGTGGCACACCCTCGCCAAACTCTATAGATTCACCTTTAGGCTGACATGGCTGTTCTCCCATGCCGCACTCCTGACCTTTATCGCTTTGATAGGCAGACAAGATCTTGCCTCGTCACACTGAGATCCACAAAATGGGTACCGCCATCCTGCTGGTCGAGCAGAACGTCAGCCGCGCGCTGGCGTTGGTACAGCGCGCCTATGTACTGGAAAGCGGCCGGATCATCTTGCACGGCACTAGCGCCGGGTTTGCGAACAACAAACAGGTACAGGCGGCATATCCCGGAAGATAGGCCGATTCAGCTCGCTAGAAGATCGGACCAACCCAGCGCAATCCAGACGATGTCAATTCGTCCGTCATCGTACAGCAGCCGCTGCAGATCCCTGTGGTGCCTGCCTATCAATGGCCGACCGGAATCCGCCTACTCAGCTTGCTAACACATCGCGCACCGGACGGCACAATTGTCCCTTGACGTCCGCGAGACTGACCAGATAATCGGCAGCCTCGGTGATATCAGCGACGATTTCACGCCCTGCAGCATCGGCATCGCCCGCGATAATGGCATTGAGCGCGGCCGTGTGATGATCCCAGCCTTTCAGCAGCACGACATATTCGGGAATGACGAACGACAGTACCGGGCCGCAGCGCAGCCACATGTTCTCGATGGTCTCGACGAGGATCGGGATGCCCGACATCGCATAGATCTCGAAATGAAACTGCCGGTGATGATCGAGATAGCTTTCGAGATTCTTCGCGGCGATCAGCGACTGCATCGTCGCCAAAAGTGACTTCAGTCGTTCAAGCCCCGCGGCATTACGCCGGACTGCGGCGTGCCGCGCCGCCTGCCCTTCGAGCGCGCAGCGGACCACCGTCAGATCAGCGAGTTCACGCGCCGTGAGCTGCGGCACGATCGCGGCATTGCGCGGTCCCTGCTGCAACACGCCCTGCGCCACCAGCCGTGTAACCGCGTCGCGCACCGGCGTAATCGACGTCCCAAAGCTCTCCGCGAGTGCTCGCAGGGTCAGCACGGTGCCTGGAACAAAACGGCCAGCCAGAAGTGCATCCCGGAGTTGCGCATGCGCCAAGTCCCAGAGCGGTTCGCGCTCAATCCGTTTCAGTGCGGTCATACTGTGCTCGCTACCTCACCCCACCGAATCTCGCAAATTGGCGTTCTGCAAATCACGGCAAGAGTTCCATTGACCCATCTAGATGTTTGTTATAACAAACACCAAAAATGGGAGGAAAACAATGGTCGCTCAACGCATCAGCTTTGCCGCGCTCGGATTGGTACTGGGGTGCTGGTCCCTGCCAAGTCATGCACAATCCAATTTTCCGCAAAAGGACATCACCTTCATCGTGCCGTGGAATGCCGGCGGCTCCAACGACGTCGCCGCCCGCGCGCTGGACCCGATCCTGCGCGAACACGGCATCAAGATCGTGATCGAGAATATCGTGGGCGCAACCGGTGTCATCGGCATGAAGCGCGTCGCGACGTCTACGCCAGACGGCTACACCATCGGTATGGGGACCAGTTCGACGCTGGCGCTGATCGCCCAGAACAAGGCGAATGGGCTCACCAACGGCGCCTTCACCCATATCGCGCGCGTATCGACCGACCCTCTGATGCTGCTCGTGGCTTCCACCGGACCGATCAAGACCCTCCCCGACTACATCGCCAACATGAAGGCGAAGCCCGGCAAGGTCACTATCGGCACGCCCGGCAACTACAATCTCAACCACATTTTCGCATCCATGACGGCGCGCGCGGCCGGCGTCGACTATGTCAACGTGCCCTATACGGGCGGCTCGAAAGTCGTTGCCGATCTGATCGGACAACACGTCGATTCCGGCGTGCTCAAACCTTCAGAAACGCTCGGCCAGATTCAGGACAACCTGCTCAAGCCCCTCGGCGTCTTCGCCAATGAGCGGCTCGAGATGTTTCCGGATGTCCCGACCTTCAAGGAAAAAGGCATCGACGTCTTCCCTTACGGACCTGTTGTGCAGATGGCCTATGTCGTCGGTCCGGCGAACCTGCCGGACGATGTCCGCACCAGGCTGACCACGGCGTTCCGTGCCGCGATCCAGGACCAGCGTTTCAAGGAATTCGCAAAGAAGAACGTCTTCCTGGTCGATGACATGACCGGCGATGCGCTCGCCAAGGAAGTCGATATCGTCGCCTCCGCCATCGGCAAGGTCGCGGCCCAGACTTTCCCGAAAGAGTAAACGCGGCCGGCGCTCGCCGGCCGCATCCACCCGATTGATCTCGACGAGGACACCACATTGAAAATCAAGAAAATCACCAGCCATGTCGTTGCCGCTCCCGTGCAGCGTCCGTTCACGTCGTCACGCGGCTGGCTCTACAAGACGCGCGGCACATGCCTCGTCGAGATCGAAACGAGTGACGGCATTGTCGGCTGGGGCGAATGTTACGGCCCCTCCGCCGTCGCCAAGGCCTTCATCGACACTCAGCTGGCACCGCGCGTCATCGGCCGCGACCCTTTCGATGTCGAAGTGATCTGGGAAGATCTTTATAACCGCATCAAGGACTACGGCCCCAAAGGCATGTCGATCGCCGCAATCAGCGGCATCGACATCGCGCTGTGGGACATCATCGGAAAGGCTTGCAACAAGCCGGTGCACAAACTGATCGGCGGCGCTTTCCGCACCGAAGTCGACTGCTATGCCACAGGCCTTTACTTCACCGACATGGAACGCCTCGTCGATGAAGCTGTGGAGGAAGCCGAAGGCTACAAGAAGGCCGGCTTCAAAGCGATCAAGATGAAGATCGGCCTCGGCTCCATCAAGCGCGACTACGAGCGCGTCAAGGCGGTGCGGGAAGCGATTGGATCCGATATCAAGCTCATGGTGGACGCCAATCACTGCCTGACCGTGCCCTCAGCCATCCGGCTCGGCCGCAAGCTCGAAGAACTGGACATCGAGTGGTTCGAGGAACCGATCTCGCCGGAGGATATCGACGGCTATATCGAGGTCACCCGCGCGCTCGACATGGCGGTCGCCGGCGGCGAAAACGAATTCACCCGCTGGGGGTTTCGCGACGCCATCGTCCGCAAGGCGATGGATATCGTGCAGCCGGACGTTTGCGCCGCCGGCGGCATCACCGAATGCAAGAAGATCGCAGCACTCGCCAGCACTCACGGCGTCGAATGCGTGCCACACGCCTGGGGGTCGGTTGTCGGCCTCGCCGCGACGATCCACTTCCTCGCTTCGATCCCGAACCAGCCGCCCAGCCTGTTCCCGATGCCGCCAATGCTCGAATTCGAACAGGAGGAAAACCCGTTCCGCGATCATCTCGCGGTCAAGCCGATCCAGCAGGTCAATGGCGTCATCGCCGTCCCGACAGGAGCGGGACTTGGCATCGAAGTCGATCGTGCCGTGATCGACAAATATCGCGTCGCATGATGACGAGGACGCAAAAATGAAGTTCGTCACCTTCGTCGAGTCCGGCCTGACACGCGCCGGCGTCCTTGTCGGCGACGCCACACGCCCGACCGATATCGTCGTCGATCTGGCTCATCCGGCGATGCGGGCTGGCTTGAACGGCATCTCACCGCAGATTCAGGCCTTTCTCGACGCAGGTCTCGGCAAGGTGGTCAGTACAATCACCGCGCATGGTCTCGCGGACGCCGCGCGGCTGACGACCGACAGAGTGACGCTGCTTGCGCCACTCCCCGCGCCGCGGCGCATCTTCGGTATCGCGCATAACTACCGCGATGCCGTGGCCGAACGTGGCATCGCCGCGCCGCCGGAGCCGGTGCTGTTCATGAAAGCGCCACGGACTGTCATCGCTGCGGGAAGCGCGATCGTGCTTCCCGCAGCGATCGGCGGCGTCACCTATGAGGCCGAGCTCGCCGCCGTCATTGGCAAGCATGCCGTGAACGTGTCGAAGGAACAGGCGCTTGAATATGTCGCCGCCTATGGCTGCTTCAATGACATCAGCGCCAGCGATATGATCAAGGCCGACGGCCGTTTCGATCGCGGCAAGAATATCTCGACCTTTGGTCCCTTCGGCCCGTTCCTCGTATCGTCGGACGAGATCGCCGACCCGCAAGCCCTGCAGGTGTCGCTGGCCGTCGATGGCAAAGCGCTGCAGCACGGGTCGACCAAAGACATGATCTTCAGCGTCGCCGAACTCGTGTCCTGGCTGTCGCATCGCGGGCCGCTCGAACCCGGCGACGTCATCGCCACCGGAACGCCGGCTGGCGTCGCGGCCATGCACAAGCCACCGGCCTGGCTGAAGCCCGGTTCGACCGTAACCGCCAGTGTCGAGAACCTCGGCCAGCTCGCCAATCCCATTACTGAAGGACCGGCTCTCGATGCCTGATATGCCCACCATTCTCCTGACCAATCCGATGCATGCCGACGGCGAAGCCATCCTGTCGCCGCATGCGCGGCTGATCACGGCGCCCGATACCAAACCGGACACGCTGCGCGCCTTCGCGAAAGACGCCGACGGCATCATCGTGCGCGCCAAACTGCCTGACGATATCGTCGATCACGCGCCGCGCCTGAAGGGCATGGTCCGCCACGGCGTCGGCCTCGATTTCATCCCGGTCGATGCTGCCACTGCGCGCGGCGTTGCCGTCGCCAATTTGCCGGGCAGCAATACCAACGCCGTAGCCGAATATGCGATGTCGGCGCTGCTGCACTTGCGACGCCCGATCCACCTCATGAACGGGCTGATGCGCAACCAGGGCTGGGGCGCCTCGCGCGCAACAGCGGAAGGCTTCACCGAGTTGAATAGCTCGACGCTCGGCATTCTCGGCGTCGGCACCATCGGTCGCCGCGTCGCGCAGATTGCCAGGCAGGGCTTCGGCATGACAGTGATCGGCACGTCACGTCGCACGGGATCGCTCCCTGCGGATATCGAAGAAGTCTCGCTCGATCAATTGTTCGAACGCAGCGATGCCCTCGTGATCTGCTGCACGCTGACCGACGAGACGCGCGGTCTCGTCAATGCAGCGCGTATCGCCCGAATGCGGCCCCATGCTGTTCTTGTCAACGTGTCGCGCGGCGCTGTCGTCGAGAATCTGCCCCTGATCGCAGCGCTCAAGGCTGGCAAGCTCGGCGGCGCGGCGCTCGATGTGTTCGACATCCAGCCGTTGCCCGCAGATGACGCATTGTTCGATTGTCCCAATCTTTTGCTGACGCCGCATTCGGCGGCCATCACCGCCAGCAGCAGCCGCGGCATGGCTGTCGGCGCCGCCGAAGAAATGCTCCGCATCCTGCGCGGCGAACCGCCGCTCAATCTCGTCAATCCCGGCCACAAGGCAGCGTGAGGCTCCCATGAAGATTACTGCGATCAAAGCCGTTCCGATTTCCTACCGCGTCCCGCAGGGCCAGAATGTCCGCCTCGGCATCGGCCGCGCCGTCAAGCGCGACGCTGTGCTTGTCAAGGTCACGACTTCCGACGGCGTCACCGGTTGGGGCGAAGCGCATCACGGCCGCTGCCCTGGCGCCATCGCCAAGCTGATCGACACGACCATCGCCGAACTCGTCATCGGCATGGACGCGATGAATGTCGTCGGCGTGTGGCAGCGCGTCTATCAGATGCAACTGTCGAGCCACGGCATGGGCTATGCCGCAGCCATGGCGCTGAGCGGCCTCGACCTCGCGCTCTGGGACATCCGCGCCAAGGCGGCCGGCTGGCCGCTCTACAAGCTGCTCGGCGGCGCTTCGAAGCCGCTCAAGGCTTATGCGGGCGGCATCTCGCTCGGCTGGCAGGCGCCGGAGTCACTGGCCGAAGAAGCGCAGGGTTATATCGCGCAGGGCTATCGCGCGGTGAAGCTGCGCGTTGGCGACAACCCCCGCGACGACGTTGCCCGCGCCACCGCCGTGCGCAAGGCTGTCGGCGACACTATCGAGATACTCGTCGATGCCAATACCGGCTACACGCTCGACGACGTGCGCCGCGTGATGCCGGCCTATGACGATCTGCAGATCGGCTGGCTCGAGGAGCCGTTCCCGGCGCTCGACTATCGTTCCTATCAGGCTGCCGCTGCGATGGGCTCGACCCCGCTCGCGGCCGGCGAGAACCACTTCACGCGGTTCGAATTCAACCGCCTGATTGAAGATCGCGCCGTGAGTTTCGTGCAACCTGACCTGTCGAAGACCGGCGGCGTCACCGAGTCGATGCGAATCGCCGGCATGACCCATGCGTGGAAGCTGTCATTCAATCCGCATACGTCGGCGACCGGCATCAACATGGCGGCGACCATCAACGTCCTCGCCTCGGTCGAAGACCCCGGCTATTTCGAGGGTGACGTCGCCAAGCACAATCCGTTCCGCGATGAGGTCGGCGGCATTCCCTACAAACTCGACGCCAATGGCTGCGTCGCACCGTCGGAGATCGCAGGTCTCGGCGTCGAAATCGACGAGGCCTTCATCAATGCCCACCCGCTGATCGAGGGTCCCTGCTATGTTTGATACGCGCCGGGTTGAAGTTGTACTGCGCGCCTCGCGTCTCGTTCACTTCGCCTGCCGCGCGCTCATCGTCCTGCTGGCCGGTACCGCCTGCGTCTATGCGCAGGCCACCGCGCCAGCGGTCGACACCTATCCCAGCAAGACGATCAAATACATCGTCCCGTATCCGCCCGGCGGTTTCAACGACACGCTTGGGCGGATCTTCGCACAAAAGCTTCAGGACTCCTTGGGCGTTACCGTAGTGGTCGAGAACCGCCCCGGCGGTGGCACGCTGATCGGAACCGAAGCCGTCGCAAGGGCTGCTCCCGATGGCTACACGCTGCTCGGCGTCGCCTTTCCCTTCGGCTCCAATCCCAGCATCTACAAGAGTCTGCCATACGACACGGTGAAGGACTTCACGCCGCTGGTTTTTGCTGGACAGACGCCGAACCTGCTCGTGGTCAAACCGTCGTTGCCGATCAATTCGGTCAAGGACCTGATCGACTACGCCCGTCGAAACCCCGGCAAGGTCACCTACGGCTCGACTGGCATCGGATCGTCGAACCATTTATCGATGGAGCTGTTCAAGAGTCTTGCGGGCATCGACATCGTGCATGTTCCCTACAAGGGCAGCGCGCCGATGGTGAACGACATGCTCGGCGGACATATCGACGTTGCCTTCGACAACACGCCCAATGTGTTGCCGCAGGTGAATGGCGGCAAACTTCGCGCGCTCGGCGTAAGCAGCAAGGCGCGCTCGACGCTTGCACCTGACGTCCCCACGGTCTCCGATGCCGGCGTGGCCGGCTACGAGGTCAACGTATGGTTCGGCGTAGTCGGCCCCGCCGGCATGCCCGACGGGATTGTGCGCAGGCTCAATGCCGAGATGAATGCAATCCTGAAACTGGACGACGTCAGGCGTCGCTTCATCGACCAGGGCGTCGAGCCCGTTGGCGGCACGCCCACCCAGTTTGCGGATCAGATCAAGGCCGAGATCGCGAAATGGGCCACGGTCGTAAAGGACGCAGGCATCAAACCAGAATAGACGCGAGAGCAATGACCGCTTGCGCCAGAAGCGGACATGTCGCTGGATTCCCGCAGCGTATTGGGACGTCCGAGCCTTCCGTCGCAGTAAAAATCCACCGGACCCAAACCGCCTTCGGACGGATGAGGAACGGGACGCTGTCCTTGCCGCCGCGCCGGCCCATATCCGAGCCGCGATAGCGCTGATGACGTTTACGGCGCCGGGGCTCGCAAACCGTTCATTTTCCAGAATCTAAATATCCGAAAAGGCAAGCATTTAGAATTGGTTAAATGGCAGGGGCGGTAGGGCTCGAACCTACGACAACCGGTTTTGGAGACCGGTGCTCTACCAACTGAGCTACACCCCTACGTGAAACGGCACGCGTCCATTTCGCGCCGTTTGAAGCATAGACCGCGCCTGATTTGCAAGGGCGAAGCAGCCCCATTCATGCACAATTTGAACCGGCTAATTCGGCGGGCTCGGGGGAGCCGGCCGGGCCGGCAGCGCAGATGCGCGATTCTCGCCCGTACCGGGCGCATTTTCGAACATGCAGCGGGTCGGCGGATTTCCACAGATCTTGTCCAGTTCCCTGAACCCGACGCAGTGGCCGCCGGTCGCGCGGTAGCCGGGACCGCCCTTGCAGCCGCATCCTTTGCAGGCGGGCCGCTCCGGGCAGGCAGCGTGGCCGGTCGAAACCGGCCACGCCGCCGCCAGAACAATGGAGGCGAGCATTCCGAGGAGTGCCCGCCGCCACATTACTCGATGATGCTTGCGACGACGCCTGCACCAACCGTGCGGCCGCCTTCACGGATAGCGAAGCGCAGCTTCTCTTCCATCGCGATCGGCACGATCAGGTGAACTTCCATGGCGATGTTGTCGCCC
>NZ_JAQGJT010000192.1 GCF_028290495.1 Tardiphaga sp. | reverse complement strand
ACCACAACGGGGAGGCTGACCCGGCGGTGGCGGCAGCACTGCTGTTTCCGGTCTCGTCTACCTCGGCCGACGAGCTGCGCCGTACTGCTGGCCTGCTGGCCGATTGGGTGCATGCTCACGTCGAAGTGGCGTTGCCGGAGCTGGCCTATACCCTGGCGCGTCGGCGCGCGCACCGCCCGGTACGCACCGCGGTCATCGCGAGCAGCCAGCCGGAGCTCACCGCGGCTTTGCGTGCGGTCGCCGAGGGCGACACTCCGTATGAGGCCGCGGTCGGGCGCGATGATCGGGGTCCGGTGTGGGTCTTCTCCGGTCAGGGTTCGCAATGGGCGGCGATGGGCGCGCAGCTGCTGGCGACCGAACCTGTGTTTGCGGGTCTTGTCGGCCAAATCGAGCCAGTGATCGCTCGCGAGTGCGGCTTCTCGGTTACCGATGCGATGTCGTCGCCGGAGGTCGTGTCCGGTATCGACCGCGTTCAGCCGACATTGTTCACCATGCAGGTCGCCCTGGCCGCCACCCTGAAGGCATACGGGGTACGGCCTGGCGCGGTCATCGGACATTCGCTGGGCGAGGCCGCGGCGGCGGTCGTCGCGGGCGCGCTGTCGCTGGAGGACGGCCTGCGCGTCATCTGCCGCCGCTCGCGGCTGATGTGCCGCATTGCCGGTGCCGGCGCCATGGCGTCGGTCGAATTGCCTGCCAAGCAAGTGCTTTCG
Organism: Tardiphaga sp.; assembly: GCF_028290495.1. Classification (GTDB taxonomy): domain Bacteria; phylum Pseudomonadota; class Alphaproteobacteria; order Rhizobiales; family Xanthobacteraceae; genus Tardiphaga. The sequence goes on along the minus strand of NZ_JAQGJT010000192.1, from coordinate 2,522 downwards.
GAGTTGGCAGTGCGCAGCATCAAGGACGTCGTGGTGGCGGTAGTGGCCTCGCCGGAGTCCACGGTGATTGGCGGTGCCACCCAGACGGTTCGCGAGCTAGTCGCGGCTTGGGAGGAGCGCGACGTGATGGCCCGCGAGATCGCCGTCGACGTCGCATCGCATTCGCCTCAAGTCAACCCGATCCTCGATGAGCTGACCGATGCGCTGGCCGAGCTCAAACCGATGACACCGGAAGTTCCCTTCTACTCGGCGACCCAGTTCGACCCGCGCGAGCAGCCGGTGTGCGACGGCAGGTACTGGGTGAACAACCTGCGCAGCATGGTTCGATTCTCCGCGGCCGTGCGGGCCGCTTTGGAGGACGGCTACCGGGTGTTCGCGGAGTTGGCGCCGCACCCGCTACTCACCCACGCTATCGAGCAGACCGCCCGCAGTCTCGACATGCCGCTGGCAGCGCTGGCCAGCATGCGCCGTGAACAACCGCTGCCATTCGGGCTGCGAGGCTTTGTGGCAGATCTGCATAGCGCGGGCGCCGCGGTCGACTTCTCAGTGCTCTATCCGAACGGGCGGCTGGTGGACGCGCCGTTGCCGACCTGGACGCACCGTCGGCTGTGGTTGAGCAGCGAAGGCCAGGACGCCCACACACACGGTGGGTGCACCGTGTCCGTACACCCGCTGTTGGGTCCGCATGTGCGCCTGCCGGAGGAACCCGCGCGTCACGTATGGCAAGGGGAGGTCGGCACCGCCGCCCAGCCATGGTTGGGCGATCACCAGATCCGCAACGTGGCCGTGCTACCGGGCGCGGCGTACTGCGAGCTGGCATTGGGGGCCGCGGGTGCTGTGTTGGGCGAGGCGGCTGAGGTCCGTGACATCCGCTTCGAGCAGGCGTTGTTGTTGGACGAGCAGACCACGGTCGGCGTCTCGGCGGTCGTCACATCGCCCGGCGTCGCCGACTTCACCGTGGAAACGAACCACGGCGACGAACAGGCGCGGCAAGCTACCGCGGTCCTTCATGCCGCTGAGGATGAGCAGCCACCTGCGTACGACACGTCCGCGCTGCTTGCCGCGCACCCGCGTCGTGAAGATGGCGCCGAGTCGCGCAAGCGCCTGGATCGGCATGGTGTTCAGTACGGTCCGGCGTTCGCAGGTCTCGGCGTCGTGCACACCGGCCACGGGGAAACCGGAACCGTGCTGGCCGAGGTCGCACTCCCACGTGAAATCCGCTCCCAGCAAGACGCTTACGGCGTGCACCCCGCACTGCTGGATGCCTGTTTCCAGTCCGTTGCGGCCCATCCGGAGGTGGCGGCTCTCGGCGAGCGCGCACAGGCGTTGCCATTGGGTATTCGTCGCCTGCGCTCCTACGGTGCTGCCCGCAACGCCCACTACTGCTACACGCGGGTGACCAAGGCTGACATCACCGAGGTCGAGGCCGACCTCGAGCTGCTCGACGAGCACGGAACTGTGCTGCTTGCCGTGCAGGGGCTGCGGTTGGGCACGGGAGCATCCGAGTTGGGCCAGAAGGATCGGGTGCTGGGCGAGCGGCTGTTGGCCATCGAATGGCGCCAGGGACAGTTGCCTGAACTCTCCCACGCCGACGCCGGAAGCTGGCTGCTGATCAGCGCCAGCGCCACCGATGTGGTGGCCACCGCGTTGACCGATGCCCTGAAAATTCATGGCGCGCAATGCACCAGCATGTGCTGGCCACAGCACGCCGACGCCACCGCGACCGCGGAGGAGCTTCGAAACCACTTGCGTGCCGGTGGATTCAGCGGCGTGGTGATCCTGACCGGACCGAAGAACGGTGACGCCGCGGAACAGGCTCCGCTGCTGGGGCGCGAGTGTGTGGAGCATCTGGTTCACATCACCCGCGAACTGTCGGAGAGCGCAGCGGGGTCGCCTCGCCTCTACGTCGTGACGCGCAACGCCCGAACGGTTTCGGTGGCCGACGTGGCCAATCTGGGGCAGGCCGGGCTGCGGGGCTTGATGCGAGTGATCGGCGTTGAGCATCCGCACCTGCACGTCAGCCAGATCGATCTGGACGAAGCGACAGATGCCGAGCAGCTGGCGCAGCAACTGCTCAGCGGGTCCGAAGAAGACGAGACAGCCTGGCGGAACGGCGAGTGGTACACCGCGCGGTTGTGCGCCGCCCCGCTGCGCCCCGAGGAGCGGCACACCACCGTCGCCAATCACGAACGCGACGGCGTGCGTCTACAGATCCGTACTCCCGGTGATCTGAATACGCTGGAATTCGTTGCCTGCGAACGGTTTCTGCCAGGGCCGGGACAGCTCGAAGTCGCGGTCAGCGCGTCCAGCATCAACTTTGCCGATGTGCTACTTGCGATGGGCAGGTTCCCCAGCTTCGAGGGATATCTGCCGCAGCCAGGTATGGATTTCGCCGGCGTGGTGACCGCGATCGGCGACGGCGTCACCGATCACCACGTTGGTGACCGCGTCGGCGGCGTCGCCGACGGTTGTTGGCGCACCTTCATCACCTGCGATGCCAACCTGGCCGTCAAACTGCCCGC
>NZ_JAQGJT010000151.1 GCF_028290495.1 Tardiphaga sp. | reverse complement strand
CAGCGCCGCGGTCAAGTGCGGCGTCAAGCGCTTCATCTTCTCCTCGACCGCGGCCGTTTACGGCAATCCCGATTCCACGCCGGTCGCCGAAGACGCACCGACGCGGCTGCTGTCGCCGTACGGCGCCTCGAAGCTGATGACCGAAATCATGCTGCACGACATCGCGCCGGCCTATGGCATGGAATTCGTCGTGCTGCGCTATTTCAACGTCGCCGGCGCCGATCCGCAGGGCCGCACCGGCCTCGCCACCATGGGCGCGACGCATCTGCTGAAGATCGCCGTCGAAGCCGCCACCGGGCGGCGCAGCAAGATCGACGTGTTCGGCACCGATTACCCGACTCCGGACGGTAGCTGCATCCGCGACTTCATCCATGTCAGTGACCTCGTCCAGGCGCACCGTGCAGCACTGGCCTACCTGCGCGATGGCGGCCCCTCGACCACCCTGAATTGCGGCTACGGCCGCGGCTACTCGGTGCTGGAAACCATCGAGGCGGTCCGGCACGCCTCCGGCCGCAATTTCGCGGTTCAATATGCCCCCCGCCGCGACGGCGACATCATGACCATGATCGCCGACACCAGCCGGATCCGCGCCACGCTGGACTGGGCGCCGCAATATGACGATCTCGAAACCATCGCCCGGCACGCGCTGGCCTGGGAAGAGAAGCTCGCCCGCGAGCGCCATGGCATTGAATTGCTGGCCAAATCGGCCTGACGCCAGCCTTCCCTGGACCGATTTTGGCTTGAAATACCCCCATTTAGCGGGCAATGAGACGGCTGTTTCGCAAGCCGACTCTGACGCCCCGGCAAATCCCTGCCCGGCGCCGTCGCTGGAACGCGGATGGCCGATATTCCTCGCAAAATCACCGACGACCCCACCGGCGCCTGGGCGCTGATCCGCCGCCTGATCACGGAACAGGCGGCCGCCTACTGGCGCCGCTATGTGATCGCGTTTGCGCTGATGGCGATCTCGGCCGCCACGACCGCTGGCGCCGCTTACATGCTCGGCGAGGTCATCAACCAGGCCTATGTCGACAAGGACATCAACCGCATCGCGCTGTATTCCGGCGTCGTCGTGCTGATCTTCCTGATCAAGGGCGTGACGACCTACGGTCATACCGTGATCCTGTCGCAGATCAGCAACGCAATCCTCGCCAACAACCAGCGCCGGCTGTTCGCCAAGCTGATGAACGAGAGCATCGGCTTTTTCTCCGAGCGGCATTCGTCGGAATTCCTGGCGCGGCTCACCGCCGGCGCCAATTCGGTGACGCAGGTGCTCAGCCTGCTGATCAACGCGGTGGGCCGCGATCTGCTGTCGCTGATCGCGCTGGTCGGCGTGATGCTGATGCAGGACCCCTATATGGCGCTGCTCGGATTCCTGGTGGCGCCGCCGGCGATGCTGGTGCTGCGCAAGCTGGTGAAGCGCATCAAGGGTCTCGCGCACAACCAGTTCACCGGGACCGCCGACATCATGGAGACCATGCAGGAATCGCTGCAGGGCATCCGCACCGTGAAGGCATTCACGCTGGAACAGACCATGCGCGAGCGCATGGAAGCCAGCATCACCGCGGTGGAGCGCAACGCCAACAAGATGGCGCGAGTCTCGAACCGCTCCAGTCCGCTGATGGAGACGCTGGGCGGCTTCGCCATCGCCGGCTCGCTGCTGTATGGCGGCTACAGCGTGGTGGCGATGGGCGCCACGCCCGGCCAGTTCTTCTCCTTCGTCACCGCCTTCCTGCTCGCTTATGAACCGGCCAAGCGGCTGGCGCGGCTCAACATCGACCTCAATTCCAGCCTGATCGGCGCACAGATGTTGCTGGAGATCGTCGATAGCCCGGCCTCCGAGCCGAACGACGACGACAAGCCACCGCTCAAGCTCACCGACGCACGCGTCGAGTTGCACGACGTCACGTTCCGCTACCGCCCCGACGAAATCGTGCTGAACCGCATGAGCTTCGTCGCCGAGCCCGGCCGTGTGACCGCGCTGGTCGGCCCGTCCGGCGGCGGCAAGTCCACCGTGCTGGCGCTGCTGCTGCGGCTCTACGAGGTCACCGAAGGCGATATCACCATCGACGGCCAGTCGATCTCCAACGTCTCGCGCCGCTCGCTGCGGCAGCAGACCGCTTATGTCGGTCAGGACGTCTATCTGTTCCGCGGCACGATTCTGGAGAACATCGCGTTCGGCAAGGTCGGCGCCACCGAGGACGAGATCGTCGCCGCCGCCAAGGCTGCCTGCGCGCATGATTTCATCATGGGCTTTCCGCTCGGCTACCAGACGCCGGTCGGCGAGCACGGCGCGCAGCTCTCCGGCGGCCAGCGCCAGCGCGTCGCCATCGCACGCGCGCTGGTGAAGAACGCGCCGGTGATCCTGCTCGACGAGGCCACCGCGGCGCTCGACTCCGAGTCGGAAAAATCGGTGCAGGAAGCCATCGAGCATCTCTGCCGCAACCGCACCACCATCGTCATCGCGCACCGCCTGCACACCATCATGCATGCCGACGCCATCCTCGTGATCGAGGGTGGCGAGATCGTCGAGCGCGGTCGTCATGACGACCTGCTGCGCCAGAGCGGTCGCTATGCCTCGTTCTTCAAATTGCAACATCGTGATGCCAGTCCGCTGGCCCCGCTCGACGCTCCGGCGTAACACCTGTCGTCGTCATTGCGAGCGAAGCGAAGCAATCCAGCTAGCCCGCATTACAAGAACTGGATTGCTTCGTCGCTTCGCTCCTCGCAATGACGGTGAGTGTCGTTCAACCCTTTGAGAGCCGTCCATGACCGCATCGTTCGTTATCGCCCCTCCGCCGCAGGCCGCCATCGCCGTTCAGGGCGACGACAAGAAATTCCCGGTGCGCCGCGTCTGGTGCGTGGGCCGCAATTACCTCGAGCACATCCGCGAACTCGGCAATGACGAGCGCAACCCTCCCTTCTTCTTCGCCAAGCATGCCGACATGATCGTGCCGGACGGCTCCACGATCCCCTACCCGACCCTGACCAAGGACATGCAGCACGAAGTCGAGCTGGTCGTTGTGCTGAAGAGCGGCGGCCTCAACATCTCCGCCGACAAGGCGCTCGACCACGTCTGGGGCTACGGCGTCAGCGTCGATCTCACCCGCCGCGATCTGCAGACCATTTCGCGCAAGAAAGAGCAGCCCTGGGAGATCGGCAAGTCGTTCGACATGTCGGCGCCCACCGGCGCGCTGGTGCCGGCCGCAAAGGTCGGCCATCCCTCGAAGGGCAAGATCTGGCTGTCGGTGAACGGCACCGAGCGGCAGAAGGGTGATCTGTCCGAGATGATCTGGAACATCGCCGAGATCATCGCGAAACTGTCGCTGCAGGTCGAACTCGCCGCCGGCGACGTCATCCTGACCGGCACCCCGGCCGGCGTCGCGGCGTTGCTGCCCGGCGACAAGGTCGAATGCGGCGTTGACGGCATCGGCACGCTGAAGTTCGAGATCGCTGCTGCGAAGTAAAGCTCGACCGTTTCCCGGACGCGGTGCAGTGGCGATGCGCAGCATCGCTGCTGTACCGCAGATCCGGGATCGTCACGAACGCTCTCGATTGACCCGGCCCCGGATCTGCGGAGCACCACGCCGCCCCAACGATGCTACGCATCGTCAGGCGACGTAGTGCACCGCCTCCGGGGAACGAGACCACATCATTCCGGCCAGTAAATCTCCGGCACCGGTCGCGAAAAGCTGATGCGGCCGTGTTTCATGGCCATCAGCGGCTGCGCCAGTTCGGCGACTGCGGCGGAGGCGCTGGCACAATCCAGCACGACGATATCGGCCGGGTTGCCGACCACAATCCCATAGTCCTTCAGGTTCATCAGTCTCGCCGGCCCCGACGTCACCATGTCGAGGCACGCCGCCAGTTCATCGGCCTGGCCTGCCTGCGCGACATTGGCGTAGAGGTTGGCCATCCGCACCAGCGAGCAGTCACCGAACGGCGTGAACGGGTTGAGCACGTTGTTGGTGGAGATCGAACAGGTCACGCCATCGGCCAGCAGCAGATGCGCCGGCGCCACGCCGCGCGGCACCAGATGGTCGGCATCGCGCCCCATCAGATAGAGATCGGTCGCCGGCAGCACCGTGACGGCAACGCCGGAGCGCGCCAGCTTCATGCCGACGGTCTTGAGCGCCGCCGCATCGAGTGCCGAGAGCTTGCTGACATGGCCGATCGCCACCCGACCGCCCCAGCCGGAGGCATCGGCCTGCCGGCAGACTTCGTCGAGATGCATCCAGCTAGGATCGAGATCGAAATCGAGATGGAAATCGATATCGAGGTCGTAACGCCCCGCAAGTTCAAAGATGCGCGCGATCTGACCGTTCGGGTCGGAGTCGATATAGGGCACGCCGCCGATCGAGCCGGCGCCGTTTTCGCAGGCCTCGACCAATAGTTCGTCGCAACCGGGGTCGTTGAGCAGGCCCTCCTGCGGAAACACGCAGAGTTCGAGATCGATCGCCCAGCCAAAATCCCGCTTCAGCTTCGCAACGGCGTTAAAACCCTTCAGGCCGATCCGCGGATCAACCTCGACATGGGTGCGCATCCGCGTCGTGCCCTGCACGATCGCCTTCTCCAGCGTGCGCTTGCCGCGCGCATAGATGTCGTCCTCGGTGAAATCCCGTTTCGCGGCGGCGACCGAGGCGATCACCTGCTGCAGCGTGTTGGTGCGGCAGGTGCAGCGCTCCGAGATGCAGGACTTGTCGAGATGGATATGCGTCTCGATGAAGCCGGGCACGAGGAGCCGGCCATCGAGCGCGATATCGCGCGAGGCTTCGCGCGCCGCCATATCGGAGCGCGGCTGGATCGCAGCAACGCGGCCATCCAGCACGCCGATATCGACGGGATCGGCGCCCGCGCCGGCAATGCGCCCGTTGCGCAGGACGTAGTCGAACAACATGTAAAGCCTATCTATGCGGTTGAAGCGTCAGCCGTCGATGCCGTGACGGGTGAGGATGCGTTCGGCGCTGTCGTTCCAGACGTCGGTCTCGACGATCTTGCCGCCCCGCACGACGAAGCGATCGACATAGCGGTTGCCTTCGAACGGCGTGCCGTCCGGCCATTCGCCATACAGCGTGCCGATATTGTAGACGATGGTTTCGCCATTGCCGGGAGCGACGTCGCTGCGCTCCATCTTCTTCTTCACCCACTTGTAGCGCTTGGCGTTGAAGCCCGCGGTCTCGCGCGGATGCGACATTTTCCGCCCGCCGGTAAAGGTGATGACGACGTCATCGGTCATGAAGCCGGCCGCCGTTTCCGGATCGGGGATCATCGAAGCAACGAGATAACGTTCGACGATATCGGCAGCCTGCGCAGTTTCCTCGCTCGGCGTCGCCAGCATTGTGATCGGTTCGGGCATGATCGATTCTCCTGAATGAACAAACTAGCTAGCAGCAACCCTGGGTGCAAAACCATTGCGACACGGCGCGCTCGAACGGTTTCCAGGCGTGTTCCAGCTCACGGTATCGCGGCACATTGCTACGGTACATCGCGCGCAGCTCGATTTCCATTGCGTCGAGATCGACGCCGGTAGGCTTTCCATCGCGGCTGATGGTTCGGCCGTTGACGACGACATCGCGAACGCAGCTGGCGTTACCGCGGGCAAACAGCATCGTGAGCGGGTCGACCGGCATGATCGCGTCGCGGTCAAGTTGGCCGATATCCAGCACGGTGAAATCCGCCGGCGCACCGGCCTGCAGTGCACCGCTGCCGGGCGCGCCAATCGCGCGACGGCCGTTGCGCACCGCGAGCGCCAGAAATTCCTCGTTGCTCCAGGTGCGCTCGAAGCCCTGCCCGTCATGCGCCATCCGCACCAGCCGCATCTCGCGGATCGCGTCGTCGTCCTCGTCCAGCGCCACGCCGTCGATGCCGAAGGTGACCGGGCAGCCGCGGCGATGCGCATCCGCAATCGGCGCCCGGCCGGAGCGCAAGTGAAGATTGGAGGAGAAATTCGTGACGATGGTGGCGCCGGATTCCGCGATCAGATCGAGTTCGTCGGGCCGCGCGTGGATGCAATGCGCCAGCGTCAGCCGCGGCGACAGCAGGCCGATCTCCTTGAGGTAACGCACCATGCCGCCGGGAAAGGCACGGTCGGCCCAGGCGCGCTGGTAGATCGTCTCCAGCAGGTGCATGTGCACCCGACGGCCGGTTTCGGCGGAGCGCTCGGCAATCGCCTCCAGCAACGGCTGCGAGCACCATTGCACGCCGGCCGGGCCGAACTGCACATCGACCATCGGCCCGGCAATGGCCGCGTCGATCGCCTCGACCTGCGCAATATAATCCGCCGGCGGCATCGCCGGGCGGACGAACATTTTTTCGATCGTACTGCGATCGGCTGCCGGCAGAGACAACAGCACGTCTGTCTCGTCGCCATAGACGATCGGGTTCTGGTCACGCACCGCCAGCGCGAAGGCCAGCCGCACGCCGACATCGCCTGCCGCCCTCGCGATGGCTATCGCTTCCTCCACGATCGGCATCGTGCCGCTCGGTCGTGTGTAGTGGATCATCGCACCGCCACAGCCTGCCCGCACCGAGCGCGCCAGCGACACCGCCGCCGCGAGATAGGGATCCGGCGGCGTGCCGAACGCAGAGCGCGCGATCCAGGTCTCCAGCGGCATGCCCGACGCGCCGAACGAAGTCATCGACGGCCGGGCATGGTCGTGGGCATTGATCAGCGCCGGAATGACCAGCGTGTTGGCCGAAATCTCCCCGGCATCTGCCGCGATGTCCGTGATCAGGCCGCCGTCATGATGGACGGCTGCCCGAGCCACGACGCCGCGATCGGTGCCGGTAAAGATGTTGGTCGCCAACAAACGCTGCGTCATTCCGAAACGCCGTCTCAGTTCGCGGTGTAGGTCAGTTCACGCTCGGTGCGCGCCGGCAGGAACTCTCGCGAGAACACTTCCTTGGTGCTCGGGACACGCTTGAGGTCGTAGCCTTCGACCACCATGCCGATGGCGCGGGTCATGCGCTCATCCTTGATGTCGCCGACGCCGATTTCCTTCATCTCCGGCGACACGATCAGCTTGTCGAATGAATACTGCAGGCGGCGCTTCTCGACGGGCACATCGACCAGGTTGTCGAAATTGACGACCGAGGCCATCGCGGCGTTCTGGTCCTTGGCAACTGCGATCATGCCCTTGTTAATAGCGCGCACCAGACCGGCGACGGCCTTCGGATTTTGCGCGATCATCTTCTGCGAGACCATGACGCCGTTGGAGTACAGGTCCATGCCGTAGTCACCGAATGCGAACCACTTGAAGTCCTTGTCGGGGTCCTGGCGGTTCAGCACGAGGTTGAAGTAGCTGGTGATGTTGAAGACCAGAGCGGCGTCGATGTCGCCCTTGATCAGCATCGGCTCCTGAAGGTTCGGCGCCATGTTGGTCACCTTGATCTTCTCGCCTTCCAGCTTGTTGTTGCGGATGAAGATCGGCAGCAGCCGCGTCGTCGGCGTGCCCTGCGCACCGCCCAGCGTATGCCCCTCGAAATCCTTGATCGAGTTGATGCCGCTGGTCTTCTTGGCGACGATGGCGAAGGGAGGCTGGTTCCAGATCATGTAGACCATGACCGGGGCATCCTGCGGACGCGTCGAGGCGTTCTGGATGATGGCGTTGACGTCGCCGAAGCCGGCATCCCATGCGCCGGACATGATGCGCGTCACGGTGGCGCCGGAGCCTTCGCCCTGGTCGATGATGACGTTGAGGCCTTCTTCTTTGAAGTAGCCCTTGTCCTTGGCGTAGAAGAACGCTGCGTCGCTGCCCTGGGTCTTCCAGCCCAGAGTGAACTTGATCGTGGTTTCCTGGGCGAAGGCCGCGCCCGAAAGCAGGACGCTGCCGACCAGAACCGCACTCAATCGCTTTAACATGACATTCTCCTGCTTGGTGAAGGTGAGAGTTAGGTGACGACGAGATCGTTCTTGCGTGTGGCCCAACCGGTGACGCGGGCCTCGATCAGAGAGAAAATGACGTAGAGCGCGACGCCGAGGATCGCGAGGATGAACAGGCACGCGAACACCAGCGGCACGTTGAAGTTCGACGACGCGCTCATCATCACGTTGCCGATGCCCCGGTTCGACGCCACCGTTTCCGCCAGCACCGCGCCGACAAAGGCGTAGCTGACGGCGACCTTCAATGAGGCGAAGAAGAACGGCATGGTGCGCGGCAGGCCGACGTTCCACAGGATGTCGAGCTTGCTGGCGCCGAGCGCCTTCAGCACGTCCTCGAGTTCGGGCTCGGTGGTCGCAAGCCCCGTGGCGATGTTGACGACGATCGGGAAGAAACAGATCGACAGCGCCGTCAGGATCGCCGGCACCGTGCCGGAGCCGAACCACAGCACGAAGATCGGCACCACAGCCACTTTCGGGATCGAGGAGAAGCCGACCAGCAGCGGATATGCCGTGTCGTAGGCCACTTTCGATACGCCGATGATCGCGCCGAGCGCGACGCCGAGACCGACGCCGAGCACGAAGCCGGCCATCGTGGTGCCCAGCGTCTGCAGGATATGCGGCCACAGGATCGGGAATTTGGCGATCAGGGTTGCGATGATCTCGGTCGGCTTCGGCAGCACCAGATCCGAGACGCCCGACGCCATGCAGAACAACTGCCAGCCAATGAAGAAGATCGCGATCAGCGCGAACGACCAGATCTTCTGGCGCAGAGCGAGATTCATCATGACGTGCCCTCCAGGCTTGCGTCGGAGGGATCATCCGAGGATTCGACACCTCTGATATCGACGATCAGATCGCGAAGCCGCTGGTTGAGCGCCACGAATTCCGGCTCGAAGGTCATCTTGATGGTACGCGGCCGCGCAAAGGTCACCGCGCTGTCGTCGATCACCCGGCCCGGCCGCGGGCTCATCACGCAGATCCGGCTGGCGAGGAATGCAGCCTCGCGCAAATCGTGGGTGACCAGCAGCACCGTGGGCTTATGGGCCAGCCAGAGGTTCTGCAGGATGGTCCACAGTTCTTCCTTGGTGAACTGGTCGAGCGCGCCGAACGGCTCGTCGAGCAACAGCATCCGCGGCTCGTGGATCAGCGCGCGGCACAGATTGGCCCGCTGCAGCATCCCACCGGAGAGTTGCCAGGGAAACTTGTTCGCGAAGCCTTTCAGCCCGACCTGCGCCAGCAGTGCATGGGCCTTGTCGCGGAAGGCGAGCTTGCGCTGCTTCTTGAACTGCGAGCGGAACGGCTCGACGATCTTGAGCGGCAGCATGATGTTCTGCTCGATCGTCAGCCACGGCAGCATGGTCGGATTCTGGAACGCCATGCCGACGCGCAGCGCCCTTGCCGCGACCTCGCGACCGCCGACGACCACCACGCCGGACGTCGGCCGCACCAGCCCGCTCACCAGCCGCAGGATGGTCGACTTGCCGCAGCCGGACGGCCCGACCAGCGCGAGGAACTCGCCGTCGGGGATCGACAGGTTCGTTTCGGCCAGCGCCGGGGTCGCGGTCGGGCCGCGCCCGAACGTGACCGAGGTGGCCGACAGTTCAATCGCCGTCTGCGCCTTGGTCGGGGCAGCCGCGGGTTCGCCAACAATTTGCATACTGTTCATGGAACAAAGTGCATGCAATTGCGGTGCCAGCTCCGCCCCGCTGGAATTTCCGATCGTTTCGGAATAACGCTGTGCGTAGTGAAAGTTCTTTGGGCATCGCAGGGTCAACCTGCATGCAATTCGGGCGCATGGCCTTCCAGCCCGCGGCGCTATCGTGGAGCCTATGGACTTGGATACGACGAAGCCATTGAAATCAGCCGACAAAGTCGGGACGATCTGCCGCGCGTTGCGGCGCGCGATCATTGAGCAGGCGCTGGAGCCCGGCGCCAAACTGCCCGAGGACGCGCTCGGCGAACGTTTTGGCGTCAGCCGGACCATCGCCCGCCACGCGCTGGGCCAGCTGGCTTCCGAGGGGCTGGTCGAGCTGCGCCGCAACCGCATCGCGGTGGTGGTGACGCCGAGCTGGCAGGACGCCCGCGATACTTTCGATATCCGGATGGAACTGGAACGGCTGGTGGTGCGGCAGCTCGCCGGGCGGCTGAGCAAGGCCCAGGTCGCGCGCCTCAAGGCCCATGTCGAGGCCGAGAGCGTCGCCCGCGACGGCCCCAACCCGGTCTCGATCCGGCTCGCTACCGAATTCCACGTGCTGCTGGCGACCATGACCAACAGTCCGGTGCTGCTCCGTTACGTCAGCGAGATCGCCTATCGCTGCTGCCTGACGCTGTCGCTGTACAGCCGGCCGCATTCGGCCGAATGCGGCGTCACCGAGCACATGGCGATCATCGACGCGCTGGAGCGCGGCGACGCGGCCGGCGCGGTGGCCTTGATGCATTCGCATCTCGACCTCGTCGCCAACCGCGCATTGGTGACGCCGACCCCGGCCCGCGGCCGCGACCTGCTCGACGTGCTGGCGCCCTATGCCGACGAGAGCCCGGAGATTGCGGCCAAAGCACCCCTCCCCGCGATGAAGCCGCGCATCGTGCGCTGATTACGCCGGCAGCAGACCGGCCGTGCGATAGCTGTCGATCAGCGCGTCATAGAGCGCGATATCCGAACGGCTCCTCGCCATCAGCTGCGCGCCGGCGATCGCGGCGAAGATGGCGCGCGCGCGTCTTTCGCTATCCCCGGAACTCACCACGACCGCGGCAGCCAGAACCTTGCTCAGCCACGCCACATTGACGTCGGCAAAGGTCTGGACCTCTTTCTTCACGGCTTCCGGCAGGTCATCCACTTCGGCGGCCATGAAGCTGCCGAGGCACATGCGATTATCGCGCTCAAGCGCCCAGCGAAACGTCTCGGGATATCGCCGCAGCGCGCGGAGCGGATCCGGGGAATCGGCCAACAGAGTCTCCAGGGCAGTCGCGGTATCCTGCCAATAGCGCTTCGCGACCGCGGCGCCGAGATCGGCCTTGCTCGGGAAGTAATGGTAGATGCTGGCAGCCTTGATGCCGACTTCGGCCGCGAGATCGCGGAAATTCAGGCCGTTATAGCCATGCGCCTGCGCGGTCCGCCGGGCGGCTGCCAAAATGGCCTCTTTGGAATTCGAACTCATTTGCCGCCTCAATATCGCAACCTACCAAGTGATAGATAGACGTTGACAGCAGGATTTCAAAGCTCTATTGATCACCTATCAACTGGCAGGTAGGTAAATTGATTATGAGTACAGAGATCCTCGGTTTCGACGCGACAGGACCAGCCAAAATGACGATTTACGATTGGCCCACCGGTCCCTATCCGGCTCGCGTCCGTATCGCCCTGGCGGAGAAGAACCTGCGATCGCGCGTCGAGTTTGTGAGCGTCAATCTGTGGAGCGGCGAGCACAAGAAGGCCGAGCACCTCGCCAGGAACTACTCCGGCACGCTGCCGGTGCTCGAACTCGACGACCGCACCTTCATCGGCGAGTGCACGGCCATTACCGAATATCTCGACGCGCTCGACGGCACGCCCACGCTCACCGGCACGACGCCGCGCGAAAAGGGCGTGATCCACATGATGAACAAGCGCGCCGAGCTGGAGCTGCTCGACGCCATCAGCGTCTATTTCCACCACGCCACACCGGGGCTTGGACCCGATGTCGAGACCTATCAGAACGCCGAGTGGGGTTTTCGTCAGCGCGACAAGGCGCTGCGGGGCATGCACTACTTCGATGGCGTTCTGAAAACCCGGCCGTTCGTAGCCGGTGGCGAATTCTCGATGGCCGACATCACGGTGATCGGCGGCCTGATTTTTGCGGGGCTGGTGGAGTTGCGGATACCGGCGGAGTGCGAGGCGCTTCAGGCATGGTGGGCAAAGATGCAGGCGCGTCCCAGCGTCAAGAACCGGGTGACGATGTCGGAACAGGCAGACGCGGTTGTATGAGATCGCTGCCTGATGAAGCCCGGATTATGCTCGGACTTTCGCGTGTAGTGGCCGACGGCACGTGCAACACGCTTGTCGAAAACAAAAAGCCCCGGATTGCTCCGGGGCTTTTGTATTGGCAGCGTTGGTTCGCCGAAGCGGTCGCGCTCAGTAGCGGTAGTGATCGCTCTTGAACGGACCTTCCTGCTTGACGCCGATGTAGCTCGCCTGCTCCTTGCTGAGCGTGGAAAGCTTGACGCCGATCTTGGCGAGATGCAGACGCGCAACCTTCTCGTCGAGCGACTTCGGCAGCACGTAGACTTCCTTCTTGTACTTGCCATCCTTGTTGTTGGCGTAGAGTTCGATCTGCGCCAGCGTCTGGTTGGTGAAGGAAGCCGACATCACGAACGACGGATGGCCGGTCGCGTTGCCGAGGTTCACCAGGCGGCCTTCCGACAGCAGGATGATGCGGTGACCATCCGGGAAGGTGATCTCGTCGACCTGCGGCTTGATGTTGTCCCACTTCAGGTTCTTCAACGTGGCGATCTGGATTTCGTTGTCGAAGTGGCCGATGTTGCAGACGATGGCCCGGTCCTTCATCTCGCGCATATGCTCGATCGTGATGATGTCCTTGTTGCCGGTCGCGGTCACGAAGATGTCGGCGCGCGGTGCGGCGTCTTCCATCGTGACGACTTCATAGCCTTCCATCGCGGCCTGCAGGGCGCAGATCGGATCGACTTCGGACACCAGCACGCGGCAGCCGGCGTGGCGCAGCGACGCGGCCGAACCCTTGCCGACGTCGCCGAAGCCGGCGACCATCGCAACCTTGCCGGACATCATGACGTCGGTGCCGCGGCGGATGCCGTCGACCAGCGATTCACGGCAGCCGTACAGGTTGTCGAACTTCGACTTGGTGACGCTGTCGTTGACGTTGATCGCGGGCCACAGCAGCTTGCCGGCCTTCTGCATGTCGTACAGGCGATGCACGCCCGTGGTGGTCTCTTCCGAGACGCCCTTGATGGATTCGGCGACGGCCGCGAAGTAGCCCTTCGGCTTCTCCTTGAGCTGCTTCTTGAGCAGCGCGTAGAACACTTCCTCTTCTTCCGACTCCGGCTTGTCGAGGAAGGCGGTGTCGCCGTTCTCGGCGCGCAGGCCGAGATGCACGTACATGGTGGCGTCGCCACCGTCATCGAGGATCATGTTGGGATAGCCGCCACCGTGCCAGTCGAACATCTTGGCGGTGTAGTCCCAGTATTCGGTAAGGCTCTCGCCCTTGATCGCGAACACCGGAATGCCGGCGGCGGCGATCGCGGCTGCCGCATGGTCCTGCGTCGAATAGATGTTGCAGGACACCCAGCGCACGTCGGCGCCGAGCGCAACCAGCGTCTCGATCAGCACGCCGGTCTGAATGGTCATGTGCAGGGAGCCTGCGATGCGGGCGCCCTTCAGCACCTGCTTCGGGCCGTATTCCTCGCGGGTGGCCATCAGGCCCGGCATTTCCGTCTCGGCGATCGAAAGTTCCTTGCGGCCGAACGGCGCGAGCGCGATGTCCTTGACGATGTAGTCGGTGAAGCCCTTGGGCGCGGTCATGGGGTAATCCTTGTTGGAGTTGTCGTTCCGGGGCGCGCGCGCCTTCGCGAGCGAACCCGGAATCTCGACATGATAGTTACTTCTGGGTTCCGGGTTCGCATGCGCAAGAATGCGCATGCGAACCCGGAACGACGGATGAATCAGACGTTGCTCTTGAGCGCGTCGACGAGGTCGGTCTTTTCCCACGAGAAGCCGCCGTCCGCGTCCGGGGTACGGCCGAAGTGGCCATAGGCGGAGGTGCGGGCGTAGATCGGCTTGTTGAGGTCGAGATGCTTGCGGATGCCGCGCGGCGTCAGGTCCATCGAGTCGGCAACCGCCCTCTCGATCACATCGTCGGCAACCTTGCCGGTGCCGTGGGTGTCGACATAGATCGACAGCGGACGCGCCACGCCGATGGCGTAAGCGAGCTGCAGCGTCGCCCGGTCGGCGAGGCCGGCCGCAACGATGTTCTTGGCGACGTAACGCGCGGCATAGGCCGCCGAGCGATCGACCTTGGTGGAATCTTTACCGGAGAACGCACCGCCGCCGTGCGGGGCTGCGCCGCCGTAGGTGTCGACGATGATCTTGCGGCCAGTCAGGCCGGCGTCGCCATCGGGACCGCCGATGAAGAACTTGCCGGTCGGGTTGATGTGCCAGATCGTCTTGTCGGAGATCCAGCCGTCCGGCAGCGCCTTGCGCACATAGGGCTCGACGCAGTCACGAACCTGCTGCGAGGTCATGTCCTCGACCAGATGCTGATGCGAGACGACGATCTCGCGCACGCCGACCGGCTTGCCGTTCTCGTACTGCACGGTGACCTGGCTCTTGGAGTCCGGACCCAGCACCTTTTCGATACCGGCGTGACGGGCTTCCGAGATCAGGCGCAGGATCTTGTGCGCGTAATGGATCGGGGCCGGCATCAGCTCGGCGGTCTCGTTGGTGGCGTAACCGAACATGATGCCCTGGTCGCCGGCGCCCTCTTCCTGGTTGGTGCCGGGCTGCAGTGCATCGACGCCCTGCGCGATATCGGCCGACTGCGGATGCAACAGGATTTCGATATCGGCGGTCTTCCAGTGGAAGCCGGCCTGCTCGTAGCCGATGTCCTTGATCGCGGCGCGCACGACGGCCTCGATCTGGTCATTGGTGACGGAAGCGGGACCGCGGGTTTCACCGGCGATCACGACCTTGTTGGTGGTGGCCAGCGTTTCGCAGGCGGCACGGATCGCCCAGGGGTCCATGCCGGCCTTCGCGCCTTCGCGGAAGAACAGATCGACGATCTCGTCGGAGATCCTGTCGCAGATTTTGTCGGGATGACCTTCGGAAACCGATTCACTGGTGAACAAATAAGACGCGCGCATCAAGCAACCCCTTTTCCGCCCGTGGCGGCCTTTCATCGAATGATCAGGAATGTCAGTCGCGACGCCGCGAGATGACGTAGGACTCATCATAGAACCAGAGCCCGTTATGCTTGCGCAGAACGTCCCTGGTGGCATCCAGGTAGCGACCGCTCTGGGTGACTTCCGTCAAGCGATCATCCTCAATCTGGGCCACGTAAACGGCCGCGTTCCACGCTGCAAAAGCCGTCGAAGTTCCGATCAGGCCGGTGACCTCGTTCGGCAACGCTTCCATCGCGTACCGAAAAATCGACCGGTGGTCGGAATAGGCATTGAAGTTCAGATCGCGCCCCGCGGAGCCCAACTCGTATTTCACTGCGCGCAATAGCTCATGACGGCTCACAGCGAAAGGGTTTTCTTTGGGCCAGACGGCTTGGACGATCTCCATCCCGGGGTCCTGCCCATGCGAATGGATACCGATCAGGCGCCCCCCGGCCCGCAGCGCCCGCGCCAACGGCGCGATGATCCGCTTGGCCCGAAACGTCACCGAAGACTTCGCCCGGTAGGGCTGCGAGGCGATCACCAGGTCGAAATTGGCCTCGGTGCGGCCGGCCCGCGGGATGATCGAATCCAGCAAAAAGCGGTGATCCTCGCGGTAAACCACCAGCGCCACCGGCCTTTCATAGGTCGGCATGCCCGATCGCGGGTTGATGCTGGCGCGCCAGTTATCCTCAAGAAACGCTCCAAGTTCGGCGATCTGCGTCTCGAACTCGCCGGAGGAGGCTCCGCGCAGCGCCACCTCGTGCCAGATCATGCCGGCCGCCGCCGTGGGCGATGCAGGCGTCAGCCAGGGCGCTTCGGCGTAGTGCATGTTGGTCAGCACGAACACCGTAGCCGGGTGCTCGAACAGCCGGTCCGGAACCTTGTCCAGCGTCAGCCGGACGTCCTCGAGGCTCAATTCCTTGCCGGCGATGTAGAACGGCATATGCGGAAACCGGCCGTGCATCGTGCGCATCACCCGCGCCAGAACGGTGCCGTCGCCGACGCCGGCATCGA
Organism: Tardiphaga sp.; assembly: GCF_028290495.1. GTDB lineage: Bacteria > Pseudomonadota > Alphaproteobacteria > Rhizobiales > Xanthobacteraceae > Tardiphaga. The sequence continues at coordinate 81,383 of NZ_JAQGJT010000151.1, read as the reverse complement.
ATACCCGCAAGGCCGGCGGCCGCGGATGGATGCTGCCCAGTTCGAGCCCGACCCGCTCGGCGATCACGCGCTTTTCGGAGCAGGTGTGGACGAACAGCAGGTACTTTTGGCGGTTTTCGAAAAACCGGAAATTACTGCGCGGATCGCGGCGCTCGAGCGGCATATCGAGCCGGCGCGGCGGCGGCGCGCCCTCCGGCATCGAGGCGGCGATAAAAGCGTGGATGCGGTCCAGCGTATCGATCGTGATGCGCTTGCCCTCGCGCAGTCGATTGACCAGCTTGCCGTCATTGACGGCATGACGGCCGAACGTCGATTCCGCCATATCGACCTGGCGGCAATAGTCCTGGATCTGGCCGAGCAGCTGGTCGTGTTTCATGAGGCGGACTTCTCAGGGCGGGGAAAGTGGGCAGAATGATGTCTGGCCCACTCCTTAGCACGCTCTGCCCACCAATGATATCCAGCCTGATTTGGGCCCACACCGTCGTGTGCGAGTCTTCCACATCTGCTATGACTATGACCCAACGCAACGACCCTGCCCGCACTCTCAAGACACAGGTTTTTCCATGCGTATCGCGATGATTGGCACCGGCTATGTCGGCCTGGTGTCCGGCGCCTGCTTTGCCGACTTCGGACATTACGTCACCTGCGTCGACAAGGACGCCAGCAAGATCGACGCCCTGCACCGCGGCGAGATCCCGATCTTCGAGCCCGGCCTGGACGCGCTGGTCGCCGCAAATGTGAAGGCCGGCCGGCTGGATTTTACCACCGACCTCACCGGCCCCGTGGCTGAGGCCGACGCTGTGTTCATCGCCGTTGGCACGCCGTCGCGGCGCGGCGACGGCCATGCCGACCTGTCTTATGTCTATGCCGCCGCGCGCGAGATCGCCGCCGTGCTGAAGGGCTTCACTGTCGTCATCACCAAGTCGACCGTCCCGGTCGGCACCGGCGACGAGGTCGAGCGGCTGATCCTGGAGGCCAATCCGGCGGCCGATGTCGCGGTCGCCTCCAATCCGGAATTCCTGCGCGAGGGTGCAGCGATCCGCGACTTCAAGTTTCCCGACCGCATCGTGGTCGGCACCTCCGACGAGCGCGCCCGCAAGGCGATCGGCGAGATCTACCGGCCGCTGTCGCTGAACCAGGCGCCGGTGATGTACACCGCGCGGCGCACCGCCGAACTGATCAAATACGCCGCCAACGCCTTCCTCGCCACCAAGATCACCTTCATCAACGAGATCGCCGATCTCGCCGAAAAGGTCGGCGCCGACGTGCAGGACGTCGCCCGCGGCATCGGTATGGACAACCGCATCGGCTCGAAGTTTTTGCACGCTGGTCCCGGCTTCGGCGGCTCGTGCTTTCCCAAGGACACCCGCGCGCTGGTCAAGATCGCGCTCGACCACGACGCACCCCTGCGCATCGTCGAGGCCGTGCTGGGGGTCAACGACAACCGCAAGCGCGCGATGGCGCGCAAGGTCTCGCATGCGCTGGGCGGCAATATCCGCGGCAAGACCGTCGCGGTGCTCGGCCTCACCTTCAAGCCGGACACCGACGACATGCGCGAGGCCCCGTCGATCCCGCTGGTCACCGGCCTGCTCGACATGGGCGCCCATGTGCGCGCCTTCGATCCGGTCGGCATGGAGGCGGCGAAACGCGAGCTGCCCGAGATCACCTATTGCGATGACGCCTATGACTGCGCCGAGGGCGCCGACGCGGTGGTGATCGTCACCGAATGGGTTCAGTTCCGCGCGCTCGACCTGTCGCGCCTGAAACTGGCGATGAAGCAGCCGATCGTGATCGACCTGCGCAACATCTACCGGCCGGAAGAAATGGCCACCGCCGGATTTATCTATGAAGGCGTCGGACGCGGGAAGGTGTGACATCGATCAAGAGTCGGTGCTCTCAGATTCTAACTTTGATGTACCTTCAACAGTAAGCGGAGTGGCTGGCGTGGGATCGATCAGAGACGCGATCCAAAATTGCGGCGGGACCGGCAACCGATAATGTCGACAGGCTGTTAGCACCACCGGCCAATAGCCAGATTTGTTCGCGCTCAGGGCGGCAAAACCTTCGCTGGATTGGCAGGCTTCGGAAATCGTTTGCAGTAGCTCACTTCCATCCCCAGCAAGCGGAAGATCGACCAGTGCGGCACCATGGCTATCATCGTTCAGATACAGATAATCTTCGCTTTCCTTCTCCGGAAGCCAAAGTTGCAGAGTGCAATGCTGCAAACCACCCACCTTTAGAGCAGTAAGCAGGTCTAGCGATTTACGGTCCTTGAAAGCGGCGAGCCAGGCAGCCAGAAGTGGAATAAGAACACTACCCTGCAAGGCGTCCTCGCGATATTCTTTGGTTGAGTTTTTTGGATGATCAATCAGATCCTGATAGTCCGTGAATCTGCATGGATATCGGCCGCTCGAGCGCACCGCTAAGTCAAGCCTTTGAGCCATCTCCTGAAGCCAAGCGTGGATATCGCGGTTGGACGCACCACTGCGTACGGCAAACATCAAGAACAGCCCCACTTCAATCGCCTGCTCATCTAGAAGCGGCAAGAACAGTACGGGATTATTGTTGATCATCTCCATGCCGGCATTGACCAGTCCGTCCAGAGCAGCTTGCAACTTGGGATCCGTCGGACGGCCGAGGGAGCCAGCCCAGAGCATCCAATGCCCTGTCATAGCCAGCCGACCCAACATGTCGAACATTTTAAGATTTACATCAACTGATGTGCGGGTAACTACCGCAACTGATAGAGTATGACGGCGACCAACATACGGCAGAATTTTTTTGTCCATCAACAGCGCACCAATCTGAATGTGGAGGTTGATGGCATGCTGGACGACGGTAACGACGGCTCTCGCATTCGCAGTTCTTTTGTCGATGAAGGGTTTGACCATTTCCCATAAATTAAGCAGCACCAATTCGCTACTGCGATAGGGTGCGTCAAGGTTGTCAATATCGCGGGCCCAGACAAACAGCACCCAAAGACAAATGTACATTTGTCGCGCGGCTCTTACGGCTCCCTTCTCTGTCTTGAAGCCAGTTCTTAGAGCCTTAAGCAGTCGCGCAAAATGCTCGTAAGAAATCTCAGGCTGATCGACCATCGCGACGGCCTTCTGGAAACTCGACCGCAGCGGCTTGGGTAGCAACTCTTCCCTTAAAACTCCGGTAAGGAGCAGTTCCGCAATTTTATCTCCATTCCACTCTTCGAACGAAATCTTTCCTTTGGTATGCCGCTTAGTGAACTGGGATAGTAGCGAGCGAGCACTTTCATGAACGTCCCCACCAAAGCAAAGAACGATCACAATCTTCAGGCTCTGATATGGAGCCGGTATCCGGACGGGAATGTATTCATCAATAATTTCATTGAGCGAAGAACGCACTTTTTGGGAATTACCATCCCATTCCTGGCGCGTCAGATCGCCAGGCTTTACAGTAAACAAATATAGCTTTTTCTTGCCGTTGGCGTCCTTACCAACTGCAGCAACATCGACACCGCGTTGGGCAGTACCACGCCCTGGGCGAGAAATTACGTTAAAGCCGAGTTCGCTCAGGAGATCTGGCAAAATGGCATCAAGCTCTTCGCGCTCTTTGAGGGACGCCACATAGTCGCGAATTAGGAGTTTCATTTGCGCCTTACGCTCCGAAGGGTAAGAAGCATTACACTTAGGCCAACTGGATCGATGACCTCACACCTTGGTAGCTCGAAGGAATGGCTGAAGGAATGCAGGTCCATACTTACAGGACGCCGTTTTCTGCCCGGCTCCTGTACATAGGTGATAGAGCGACGCCCGTATAGAAGAACGGAGCGGTGCACCAGATTGAATAATACCGAATGTTTCTCGGCGTCTTTTCGGATTTTTCTCATTACATCATGCGCGTGCCGCCGCTCAACGCTGCGCTGATACTCGGAGGGGCGCAACTCCTTGATCGGCTGGTCTATTTCAAGACCCTTAGCATAGGCGGCTGCAGCTTTAAGCGCAGCCTTGACTGGACCGTGGGCTAAGTCACCATTCTTGATAGTCTTTAGGTACTCGAACGCCTTTCCGCCGTAGTTCAATAACAACGGATCGAACAGCAAACTTCCGATGATTTTTGCTGTTGCTCGGTCACACCCACGTAGACAAGCAACAAGTATGGAGGCGGCAACGACATCGTTAAGAAACAGCCATCCTAGTGTTTTGTAAGCGAGAAAAATGTGATCCGCTCCGTTCAATCCGAGATCACCTGTGGTGTTTTGGAATGGAGCGGCATGCTCGCCAGCAGTCACAATCTGCTGAGCAGCTACGCCCAAATTAGAGTTGTCGGTGCTAAGCCAACGTACCAGTAGCCTAAACAGGCGATCCCGATCGCCGCTTGCCAAATCGTGCCTTACACTCTTGAATTGTTTCAGCTCAAAACCGTCATCACGCGCGAGGATTTCACAGAGAAAATGTAGAGCCAGATCTCCATTTGGAGTTTCTAGCAGCGTTTTTAATGCCTGGTCGACTTCATTTACTACGCCCCCTAGCGCCGGGTCGACCGTCTTCAACGCGTCCAACATGTACTTTATAGAGGAACGATCGAAGAGCTTAGCGTGTAGCCAGAGGGCTCGCGCTAGATTGAACTGCAGACCGGGCGTCGGCGATACCGTTGCTGCAACGATCGCCTTTGGTAGATAGACTGCGGCCAAATCAAGATATTGACAACAGATATTAAGCAGCGACATTAGAGCATTGTATCGCGGGGTTTCATCATAAGCAGCATCGACAAATGGCAACAAAACGCTAATGCTGTCTTCGGCATCTACCACGTCGACTGGTTTAATGCGGCCAAGAGCGAACATCGCTGATAACCGCCTCTCGTCGGAGTGTTTCTCAACGAACGAACGCGCCAACGTCGCATCGCCCAAGGCTGTAAACGCGAAGGTGACAAAGGCGGAGGCTTGAACGTCGCCGGCTTCAGCTGCGGCGATTATTGCATCGGATCGAGTGCGATCGGCAGCACACCAGTCGCGAAACGCTTCATAGGGTCGGTTCGCCATTAAATCGGCACCACCCCTCACGACCAAAGCCTTCACCGCTTGCATCAACAGAAGCGCTTGAGTCTGCAGCCGAGGAATCGCCTTGCAGAAAAAGTCCTGTCTTACAAAAAATTCAGACGTGGAGAGTGAATTGAACTGCGCGGTTTGCGTTAGAGCAAGCAAGTCGATCTGGCCAGCATTGTGAAGAGAAACGGAGCGATCGAGAAGCGAAGCCTCGATTCCATCGATATCGAAGCGGTCGATGTCATCGAGTAAAGCTCCAGACTGACAGCGGGAGATGATTTCGACATCGGAGAGCGCGGCGGAATACATGTGATTCTCCTCGCCTCAGTTGTACGACAGTTTGCAATTTTCGCTACTTTTAGTTGAATTACTCAATTGCGGCACCGACACAAACGACATGCGCGAAGCGCCGTTAATCCCGTTCGTCACCGGCCTGCTCGACATGGGCGCCCATGTGCGCGCCTTCGATCCGGTCGGCATGGAGGCGGCGAAACGCGAGCTGCCCGAGATCACCTATTGCACGGACGCCTATGACTGCGCCGAGGGCGCCGACGCGGTGGTGATCGTCACCGAATGGGTTCAGTTCCGCGCGCTTGACCTGTCGCGCCTGAAACTGGCGATGAAGCAGCCGATCGTGGTCGACCTGCGCAACATCTACCGGCCGGAAGAAATGGCGGCGGCGGGGTTTGTGTATGAGGGCGTCGGACGCGGCGCGGTCTGACACCCGCGATCACGGCAGCAGGTCTGCGGGCACATCTGCAAAAGTGTAGTCGCGCGGCCGGTTGCGGCGAAGCACGCCGCGAAGCTGCCAGGTGGCGAACACGGCAAAGCCGATAATGAACGCGACACCGGCGAATTCGCCGGTGACGAGCGCGCGGACCAGCAGCGCCACCATCGCCACGCCGACCAGAACCAGCGCGGCCACGATGGTCCAGTACAGCCCCGGCCGCAGCCCGCCATGCAGCGACGCATCGCTGCCGGCCGCTTCCATCTGCCGATGCAGTTCGAGGATAAAGCCGCGATAGCCGGCCTGCGGCTGCATCAGCGCCACGGTCTGCTTCGAGGTCGACATGATGACGATCCGGCTGCCGTCTTCATGCCGGAGATCGCAGCGAAACCGCTTGGCCTGCATCCCCATCGGCCGGTACGACAGCCGCACTTCCGCAATGTCGCGATAGCGCCATAGCCCGGCCTTGCGCCCGGTGCGCCACGACAGCCCGTCCGCGGCAAGTTCATAGAGATGCGCGGCGCCGACAAGCGACGCCTTGTAGGCGTAGGCATGGTCCGGCGCGGCGGCGGCGGCCACCGGCGCGTTGCGTCCCTTGAAAAGCGTCCTGAACAGAGCGTGTCCTCGCCAGCCACCGACAGGCGCTTGCTTGCGCGGCTGCCCCGGTGTCCCTTACAAGCCACGGAGACGCCCGCGTGCGCAAGACACCGCGCCGCAGCGCCGCAGCATGGGATCATCGATGGCCGAAACCAGCTATTTCCCGCGCCGCCTGATTCTCGCCGGCGCGATGATGTCGGGACTTCTACTGGCGCTTGCCGTGCATATGCTCGGCCAGCGCTTCGGATTGGACCTCGGCAGTCTGTGGCGCAGCGATGCGCAGGAATTCATGCCGGCCGGCGCCGCGATCGCGTGGTGGCTGATTGCTGCGATGGGCTTCGTCGGCGGCTACGTCACCGCGACGCTGCTGCACAGTGCCGCCTCCGGCGCGATCCCGCCGCGGATGCGCCAGTTCCTGATTGCGGTCGGTGTCCTGGTGCTTGCCGGCGCCGGACAAGCCGCCTCCGCGCCAAGCCCGGTCCCCACCGTCGCCGGCGTTGTCGCGGGTGTTGCCGCGCTGCTGCTCGGCGGAGTGATGGCCTTCTGCGGCGCGCATTTCGCGCTGCGAAAAGCGTAAGGCTGACCTGCGCGGCTATCCGGGAACCTGCCGTTCCCGCCTCTTGATGTGCGTCATGGAAAATTTGTCCTGGGCGCCTATATGTCCATAGGAGATCGGCGGCAGCGGCAAGATGGCGCGCCGCGCGGTACCATCCCCGGGCTTGTCAAGGGCTGCACACGGCGCTGTTTTTGCCGTAAGGGTTTCCCAACATGTATGAACTTCGCGTAAAGTGAATTGGTCGCCCATTGCCATCTTCTGACCCGATCGGCTTTCCACCTGTTCGCGCTCCGACGGGAGGACGAATGCAACGTATGATGACCGTGCTCGGGCGCGGTTTCAGGCATTACATCGGCTGGAAGCGGCTCGGTGTGGTGGCGAGCATCGCGATCATCGGCCTGGCGATCTCCCATCTGGTCCGCACCCTGAAGGGCGTGGACATGGGCGTCATCCTGTCCGCGATGGCCGAGAAGCCGCCGCACCAGATCGCGCTGGCCGCTCTGTGCGTGCTCGGCGCCTTCGGCACCCTGACGTTTTACGATTTCTTCGCGCTGCGGACGATCGGCAAGACCCACGTCCCCTACCGCATTGCCGCGCTTTCCTCCTTCACCAGCTACACCATCGGCCATAATCTCGGCGCCACGGTTTTTACCGGCGGCGCGATCCGGTTCCGGATCTATTCGGACTACGGGCTCAGCGCGATCGACGTCGCCAAGATCTGCTTCATCTCCGGCCTGACGTTCTGGCTCGGCAACACCTTCGTGCTCGGCATCGGCATGATCTGGCACCCGCAGGCAGCATCCGCGATGGACCTGTTGCCCGACGCGATCAATCGTCTGATCGGCTTCGCCGGCCTCGCCGGCATCGCTGCCTATCTGGTCTGGCTGTCGGTCGGCAAGCGCCGTCGCGAACTCGGCCAGAACGGCTGGAAGGTCGTGCTGCCCTCGGCGCGGCTGACGCTATTGCAGATTGCCATCGGTGTGGTCGATCTCGGCTTCTGCGCGCTGGCGATGTATCTGCTGATGCCGAATGATCCCGGCATCGATTTCGTCTCGCTGGCCGTGGTGTTCATTCTCGCCACCTTGCTCGGCTTCGCCAGCCATGCGCCGGGCAGCCTTGGCGTGTTCGACGCCGCGATGCTGGTGGCGCTGCCGCAATTCGGCAGGGAGCAACTGGTGGCGACGCTGGTGATGTTCCGCATCCTGTATTTCATGATTCCGTTCGCCGTCGCGATCGGCATCATGGGCGTCCGCGAACTCTGGCTCAATGTCGTCATTCCCTGGCAGAAGGGCCGCGCCACCGCGCAGGCCGAAGAGCTCGCCGCAGCGGCAGCCCGCAGCGTGACGACCCGGCCGGTGAAGCGCCAGGCGCAGCGCTGACCATGAGGCTGTGCCAGACAAGCGCACGGCCCTCGCTTCAACCTCTTACTTCCGCCCCATATGTGACGTTCATCGCGCCATGATCTGTCAACGCATCCTACGCCTCCTCACCCGCTCCGCTTTGTTGCTTGCCGCCTTCGGCGCCCTGCCGGCCGACTGGGCCGCAGCGCAGGCGGTCAACGGCCCCCTGCAGATCAGCTGGGAGGTCCGCAACCGCTTCCGGCTATTTCGCGAGGAGCGCGACTTCCAGCTCCACGCCGACACGCTGCGCAACCGCACGATCCTGGCCTCGGAACAGGCGCTGGGCGTGCAGAGCGACGGCCGCGGCTGGGCACGCAACACCGTCAACAGGTTGTGCATCGACATGGCCGGCAAGGTCAGCGAGCCCTGCACGCGCGACGCCGTCAAGGAGAGCTACCTGACGCCGACCGAGCATCCGGTGACGGTGCGGCTCACCGGCGAAGTCCCGGTTGGCGCGGTCTGCGCATGGACCTTCGATGATGGCGACGGCCCGCGGCAATCCAATTTCGACTGCGCCGAGCCGGTCAATTTCCGCGCCGCCTACGGCAAGCGCACGGTGGCCATCGTTGACGTCACCAGCGGCGCCGAAGCGCCGGTGCGCGTGTCCACCGAAATCGCGGTGCGCGACGTGCTGATCGCAGGCCTCGGCGATTCCATCGCCTCGGGTGAAGGCAACCCCGACCGCCCGGTGGCGCTGTCCGACGAAGGCTTCTGCTTCCGCTCCTATATCGGTTCGGATGTCGGCCAGTTCTATCGGCCGAGCCGCGCCGGCTTCAAGGGTGGCCGTGCCTGCGAAACCTATGATTCCCTGCAGGCCTGGCAGGCACAGGGGGCGCAGTGGCTGAGTTCGCCCTGCCATCGCTCGTTGTACAGCTACCAGACCCGTACCGCGCTCGCGATGGCCGTGCAGTACCCGCATATCGCCGTGACCTACCTGCCGCTGGCCTGTTCGGGCGCCACCATCGCTGAAGGGTTGCTCGGCAAGCAGCAGGCCAAAGAGTGCCTTACCACGAAGACTGCGACCAACTGCCAGGGCAGCGTCAACGCCCAGATGATCGAACTGCGCGAGGCGATGGCTGCCGCACGAAAGCGCCAGCCAAACCGCAAGCTCGACCTCGTGCTGCTCTCGGTCGGCGCCAATGATATCGGCTTCTCCAATCTTGTTGCCGATGTCATCGTCGACAACGACACAGAACGCGCGCTGTTCAAGCGTAGCGGCATTCTCGGCTCGGTGGACGATTCCCGCAGCGCCTTGACCCGCGACCTGCCGGCCGGCTTCGGCAAATTACGCGAGGCGCTGAAGCCGATGCTGTCAGGCGACCTGTCGCACGTGATCTTCACGGCCTACGCCAATCCGACCTTCTCCAACGGCGCGCCCTGCCCCGGCGGCCCCGCCGGCTTCGACGTGCACCCGTCCTTCAACGCCAATCCGCGGCGGCTGGCGAATGTCGCCAACTTCGTCGAAAACGAATTCCTGCCGCAACTGAAGGCGATCGCGCTGTGCCAGGGCGGCGTTCTGTGCCGCAATCCCGAAACCGATCGCATGACCTATGTCGATGCGCATCAGCAGACCTTCGCCATGCACGGGTTTTGCGCGCGCGCGGCGTCCGATCCGGAGTTCGACCGCGCCTGCTTCTCCGCCAAGGGCCAGAGCTTCGATCCGGACATCGTGGCGGCGGCATCGCAGCCGATGCTGTGCGGCCTTGGCGCCAGTCAGTTCCGCCCGTATCTGCCGCGCGCCCGCTGGATCCGCGACGCCAATGACAGCTACTTCTCGGCGATGACCTATCCGCAGGCCATGTCGGCGGCGATTCAGCCGTCCGATATCCATGACGCCACCTGGGGCATCCTTTCCGCCGTCTATGGCGGCGCGATTCATCCGACCGCCGAAGGCCACGCCGCGATGGCCGACGCGGCTCTGCCGGCCGCCACCGCCGTGCTGCGCCTCGGCGCCGAGGCGGAGGTCACCAGCGAGCCGTTGGGCGCGCCGGCGCAACTGCGATAGATTCACGGTTTAGAGGTTTTTGGATTTAGCCTACTCGCCGTCCTCATGGTGAGGAGCGCACCATTTGGCGCGCGTCTCGAACCATGAAGCGTTTGTCGCGCGTCTCCAGCGAATGGCGTTGCCATTCGCTGGAGACGCGGTCGAAGACGACCTCTCTTCAGGATGAGGAATTCTTGCGGAGAGAATGGCCCATCTCAAAACGAAGATGCTGTAGCGAACGGCAAACGCCGCTGTCCTTTCTCCCTCATCTGTACTTGGGAGAAAGAAAGGACAGCGGCGTTTCAACGATGGCTACGAACTTAGTGCGGAACAGGACCGGGCGCGGTGTTCTTCTTCGCCACGGCGACCGTCGGCTTCGCAGGCGCGACCGGTTTCATCGCGGCGGCCTGGGCCGGCAGGTATTTGGTGATCACGGCGGGATCGAGCTGCGCGGTCATGGTGTCGGGCAGCCGGTACCAGACCTCGTTCTTGCCGAGCAGCGCAATCCCCCAGTAACCGCGCACGGTGAGTTCCTGGCCGTCCTCGCTGACGCTCATCTTGGCCTTGTAGATCTTGCCGTCACGCGGATCGAGAATGTTGCCGTTCTCGTATTTCAGGCCGTCCTGCTTCATGTCGCGGATGAAGGAGATACCGAGCACCGGCGCGTTCTTGCGGTCATCGACGCATTTGGCGCAGGTGTCGTTGGCCGGCTCGTCCGGACTGGGGAAGGTCTTGGCGATGGCGCCTTCAAATACGCCGCCGCGGTCCAGCATCAGGACCCAGACCACAGGCTTGCCCTTTTCGACCTTCTGCCAGAGCCCGGCCGCGCTCGGCTCGGCCGCTTTCAGCGGACTGGAGAGTGCCGCCAGAACGGCGAGACCCGAAGCCACCGTGATCGCCAGTCTGGAATGAGCCCGTACCATCGTCGTCCCCTGGAAAAGCGCAATCACATTCATGCGGTTGCATCCATCATCCACGCTTGTTGCAGCGTGCCGAGCTTTAGTGGCTTTTGCAAGATTGCCGCAGATTTCCGATTGTGACAGCTGCCACATTTGCCACAACACGGTGACGAGCCGCATGGCATCTCGCGCAATCGCGCGGTACGGTCGGTAAACCCGGAGACCCATTCGTGAACGCACCCGCCCGCTCGCCGCAGCCCTTGCTTGAGAACTATCCCTACCGCCTCACCGACAATGTGCGCTTCGCCGATCTCGATCCGAATCAGCACGTCAACAATGCGGTCTATGCCAGCTATTTCGAGACCAGCCGGGTGATGCTGGTGAAGGACTTGCGCAACGGCCTGATGCCGACGGGGCTGAGCTGGGTGCTGGTCCGCCTCGATATCCATTATCGCGCCGAACTGCACTGGCCCGGTACGATCGAACTCGGCCTCGGCGTCAGCAAACTCGGCCGCACCTCGGCGACGTTCTCGCAGGTGGTGTTCTCGGAAGGCAAATGCGTGGCTTCGGCAACCTCGACTACCGTGATGGTCGGCCTCGAAAGCCGCGCGCCGACGGCCATTTCCGACGAAGTAATCGCGCGGTTCCAGCCCTGGATGCTGCGCGAGACGATGGCGCCATGATCAGCCGCGCGCTGCTCGCCTGCGCGATCCTCTGCGGGGCGATACAGGCCGTGCGGGCCGATGAACTGCACCGCGAGGACCTGCGGATTCCGATGGCCGCCGCAGGCCCGCGCGGCCTTGAAGCGATGCTGTTGCGGCCATCCGGCAGCGGACGCTATCCGCTGGCGCTGATCAGCCACGGCGCGCCGCGCGACGTCGCCGACCGCGCCGGCATGACGCCCTCCCGCAGTTATTCGCAGGCCGCCGAATTCGCCCGCCGCGGCTTTGCCGCGCTGGTGGTGATGCGGCGCGGCTACGGCCAGTCCGACGGCACCTACGCCGAGAACAGCGGCCCGTGCGACCGCCGCAACTACATGATCGCCGGCAAGGCGTCCGCGACGGATCTGCGGGCGGCGATCGCTGCGATGGGGCAGCGCGCCGATGTCACGACACAGGGCATGATCGCGGTCGGCGTCTCCGCCGGTGGATTCGCCAGCGTGGCGCTCGCCGCCGATCCGCCGCAGGGTCTGGCCGCGGTGATCAACTTTGCCGGCGGCCGCGGCTCGCGCGCCGACAACGACGTCTGCAGCGAAGCGGCGCTGGTCGAGGCCTTCGCCAGCTACGGCCGGACGGCGCGCGCGCCGATGCTGTGGATTTATGCGGCGAACGACAAGTTCTTCGGCCCCGACCTCGCTCACCGGCTGCACGGCGCCTTCACAGCCTCAGGTGGCCGCGCGCAATTCATCGATGCGCCGGCCTTTGGCAGCGACGGGCATTTCCTGTTTTCGGCAACCGGAATTGGAATATGGACGCCGATGGTCGATCGTTTTCTGCGTGAACAGAATCTCGGCACCCGCGACCTGATCTCCCTGCCCGTCGTCAATCTGACGCCACCGGCACATCTCAGCGACAATGGCCGCGCCAACTTTGCGACCTATCTGCGCAGCGGTCCGCACAAGGCCTTCGCGGTATCGCCGAAGGGCGCGTTTGCGTTCCGCACCGGAATGCGCAGCCCGGCAGAGGCGGAAGCCGAGGCGTTGGCCGCCTGCGGCAAATATTCGGGGAATTGTTCGATCTACGCGACCGACGACCGGCTCGCGCCGAAGCCCGTCGCGCGTTAGGCCTGACGCTCCGGCGTCATGATCACGAGGCCATCGAGCGCATCGGTGATCTTGATCTGGCACGACAGCCGCGAGTTCGGCTTGATGTCGTAGCCGAAGTCCAGCATGTCCTCTTCCATCGGGGTCGGCGCGCCGACCTTCTCGCGCCAGGCTTCATCGACATAGACATGGCAGGTCGCGCAAGCGCAGGCGCCGCCGCATTCGGCTTCAATGCCCGGAATCGAATTGCGGATCGCCACTTCCATCACGGTCGAGCCGGTTTCGGCTTCGATGGTGCGGGTTTCACCGGAATGATCGACAAAGTTTATCTTGGCCATGATGCTCGCGCTGCCGGAAGGAAGATACCGGTGTCCTATAACGGCTCGATCCGGATCGCGCCAGCGGGCCGGCGCGAAAAGCTGGGCGAAGCGCGGCGTTCAGGAGCGCCTGAGAATACCGTCAATCGCCGAGCGCGCCTCGGCCACCGCGTCGTTCAGCGCCATCAGGGCCTGCCCGGCATCGCTTCCTGCGGTTTCAAGCCATTCGGCGGCTTCCGCGACACGGAACGCGCCGACACCTTGCGCCGAGCCCTTCAGCTTGTGCGTCAGGGCGGCGACATTGGATGGGAGGCTGGACAGTTCATCCAGCAGACCGACGGCTTGCGCCGCGAACATCGCCAGTACCTCGCGCTCCAGCGCGGCATCGCCGAGCGTCATGCGATGCAGATGCGCACGGTCGATCGGACCATCATCGGGAGCGAGCGGCGGCGACGGCATCCATTGAACCTGTTCGATGTGCAACGCCATGATGATGACCCAGATGACCGTCCGCCGGGCGATCCGGCGGCGATTTTCGGCAGCCAACCACAGAATTGGTTAACGGAACGTTTCGCGTACATGACGTCGGTTCGACGTGTTTTTGACGAAGTTTCGCCACGGTTGAACGAAGAACCCCGGTTATTTAAGTAGCAGCAAGGTGTTACCGGCCTGCGCTGTTAACGATGATTAAGAATGTCTTAACCGAATCCATTTCATTCGCGCGACCAAGCCAATAGGATGTTTGCGGAAGTAGCGGACAAGCCGAGCGACCGGCAGTTCGTAACGATTCTCGCGGGGTACACCAGGGCAAGTTCCCTTGTGTAGCGAGTGATCGGGCGGTGTTTCCGGATGCGTAAACAAGGGGCGTGGGACAGAACATGGCAAACATTACAAAGAAGGCCAAGGATCCGACGGAAGTTGCGCTGTCTGCCATTCAGGAAGCACTGAACATCAGCGATGCACCGATGACCGATCGCGATCCATCCGCTGTTCGCCACGACAATACGGTTTCCAGCACGGCCTATGACGAAAGCGCCTTCGAGGCGCGCATCACCGACCGTCCGAGTTTCGACACGCCCGACGAAGCGCGCTTCTCGCGCCGCCCGGCCAATGACGACCGCGAAACCATCGGCCAGATCCTGCAAGCAATCCAGAAGGGCCGCCCCGCCCGCAACGTTTACACGCTCGCCACCCTGTTCGCCGGTGTCTGGATTGTCGGCGCCGGTTTGCTCACCATCGCGTTCCTGCCGTCGCTGCAGGCCTTCATCGGCCAGGGCTCGGGCGGCACGCTGGCGCTGGCCGGCCTCGCCGTGTTGTTCTTTGCACCCGTGCTGTTGTTCTACTTCCTCGCCAGCCTCGCCTGGCGCGGCCAGGAACTGCGCATGATCGCGCAGTCGATGGCGCAGGTCGCGATCCGCTTTTCCGAGCCCGAGGGCGCGGCCAGCGATTCGATGGTCACCGTCGGTCAGGCGATCCGCCGCGAAGTCGCGGCGATGGGCGATGGCGTCGAGCGCGCGATCGCACGCGCCGGCGAACTCGAGGCCCTCGTCACCAACGAAGTCTCCGCACTGGAACGCGCCTACTCCGACAACGAAGTCCGCATCCGCGCGCTGCTGCAGGACATCGCGCATCAACGCGACAATCTGGTCGGCCAGGCCGAGCAGGTCCGCAGCGCCATCTCCGGCGTGCAGATCGATCTGCGCCACGACATCGCACTGATTTCAGATGCGATCGCCTCGCGCGTCGATGAAGTCGCCAAGTCGATCACCGGCGCTCTCGAAGAGCGCGGCTCCCACATCACCAATGCGCTCAGCAATGCCGGCGACAACATGATCCTGGCGCTCGGCGAACGCGGCGGTGACCTGCTCGACCGGCTCGAAGAAGCCAGCGCGGAAACCACCCGTGCGGTGCTCGATGCCAGCGAACGCCTGACCACCAGCCTGAATTTCAAGACCGGCCATGTCCACGACGAATTCGTCGATCTCGCCGACCGCGTCCACGAGATGCTGAACGACCGCATCGACCGCATCACCAACGATTTCGAGGCGCGTTCCGCGGGCATCGTCGATCGCGTTTCGGATCGCACCGAGCAGGTCCACGACTCCCTGAAGAATTCCAGCGACTCCCTGCTGCTCGAACTGGAACTGCGCAGCAGCGATCTGGTCAGCAAGATCGACGACGCCGGCAATCGCTTGGCCACCCGCATCCTTAACAGCGGCGACAAGGCCTCCGAAGCGCTCGACGTCACCGTCAACGCGCTGGTCGCCAGGGTCGCCAGCCAGACCGAAACCGCGCACGACACGCTCGCGCTGCAGATGAACTCCTTCGACGAACTGGTCCGCGACCAGGGCTCGGAACTCGCCGAGAAGTTTTCGCGCGACAGCGGTACGCTCGGCGCGCTGATCACCCGCCACATCTCGGAATTCGACCGCACCGTGAAGACCTTCGGCGGCGAAGTCGTCGATCGCCTCGGCCAGCGTACCCAGGACATCAACGATACGCTGAAGAGCTATGTCGACACCTTCGACACCCGCGTGACCTCCAACAGCGGCGCCATCAGCGCCTCGCTGGATGCGCGCCTGGTCGAATTCGAAACCACGTTCGGCTCGCGCGTCTCCACGCTCGACACGTCGCTCGACGACAAGATCAAGACGTTCGACGAGAGCGTCGATGGTCGCCTCAAGAACCTCGAACAGGCCTTCGACGCCCGCGCGCAGTCGGTCACCGCAACCATTGAAGACCGGCTCGAGAACCTCTCGGTGTCGCTGTCGGACGGCGCGGTCCAGGCCGTCAATTCGGTCGATGCCCGTCTCACCCATCTCGCGTCCACCCTGACCGACGGCGCCAACCTGGCCGTCAGCACGGTCGACGCCCGCCTCACCCACCTGACGTCGTCGCTGACCGAAGGCGCCGTGCAGGCGATCCACGCGATCGACGACCGCCTCAGCTACTTCACCACGACGCTGACCGAAGGCACCACGCAGGCCATCGACGCGATCGACCGCCGCATCGGCGATGTGACCGAAGCGATCGACCACCGCAGCAACTACCTGACCGACAGCATCACCGCGCGCTTCCAGTCCATCCATCAGGGCTTCGAGACCCGGGTCAGCGTCGTCGCCGGCGAGATCGACACCCGCGTCGGCCAGTTCGAGGACCTGCTCGGCTCGCGCATCGAGGCCGTCGCCGGCCGCATCGAGACGTCCGGCCGCAGCGCCAGCGATTCGCTGATGGCGCGTGCCGAAGAACTCTCGTCCGGCATCAAGAGCCACGTCGAGGACGCCGAACGCTCGCTCACGCATCTCGTCGTCTCGACCAGCGAGACCATTCAGGCCGGCACCCGTGCCGCGCAGGAATCGCTGCTCTCCATCTCCGGCGATGTCGGCGGCCAGCTCAAGCAAACCGCGAGCGAAGTCGAGGCCACGTTGACCGCGGTCGGCGCCAACGCCGCCAGTTCGATCCTGTCGAGCGCCCGCGAAGCCCAGACCACGCTGATCGACTCCTCCACCGAGGCATCGCTGCAGATCAAGTCGCTGTCGGCCGATGTCGAACGCACCCTCATCGCTGCCGGCGCCGCCACCGCGGCCTCGATGCTCGGTGGGGCACACGACGCGCAGTCGACGCTGGTGGCCACTTCCACCGCAGTCGCCGGCCAGATCGAATCGCTGTCCGCCAACCTCGAGCGCACGCTCACCCTGGCCGGTACCAACACCGCAGCCTCCTTCACGACCGGCGCCCGCGAAGCCCAGTCGACCCTGCTGGCCACCTCGACCGAGGTCGCCAACCAGATCCAGTCGCTGTCGGCCGACGTCGAGCGCACGCTCACCGCCGCCGGTTCGGCGACCGCCGACTCCGTTCTCGCCGGCGCCCGCGCCGCGCAGAGCACGCTGGTCTCGGCCTCCAACGACGCCTCGCAGCAGATCCGCAGCCTTGCCGCGGATGTCGAACGCACGCTGATCGCCGCCGGCACCGCCACCGCGGAGTCGATCCTGGCCAGCAGCCGCAACGTGCAGTCGTCGCTGATCGACGCCTCGTCGGAAGCCTCCACCCACGTCCGCAATCTCGCAGCCGATGTCGAGCGCAGCCTGACCAGCGCCGGCAGCTCCACCGCCGACGCGATCATCGCCAGCGCCCGTGAAGCGCAGTCCACTCTGGCCGCGGTCTCGACCGAAGCCGCCGACCACGTCCGCAACCTCACCGCGGATGTCGAACGCAGCCTTACCGCCGCCGGCAACGCTACCGCCGAGTCCATCGTCGCTGGCGCCCGCGAAGCGCAGACCACGCTGGTCAATGCTTCCGCGGATGCCACCAGCCAGGTCAAGTCACTGGCCACCGACGTCGAACGCAGCCTGACGGCTGCGGGCGCCGACGCCGCCGCAGCGATCCTCGGCAGCGCCCGCGAAGTGCAGGTCTCGCTGACCTCGTCGTCAGCAGACAGCGCCAGCCAGATGAAGGCGATCTCCGCCGATATGGAGCGTTCGCTGACGGCCGTCACCGCCAACACCACCGAGAACATCCAGGCCAGCGCGCTTGCCGCGCAGACCTCGCTGGTCGCGGTCTCCAACGAGATCACCACCAAGATCAAGACGACGTCGTCGGAGATCGAGCGTTCGGTGTTCGCCGCCTCGGGCAGCTTCGGCACCACGATGACCGGCAAGACCGACGAGATCGTCACCTATGTGCAGCAGCAGACCGATCGTCTGTCGCAGATGGTCGATGCCAAGCGCGGTTCGCTGGTCGATGCGCTGGGCTCCAAGGCCAATCAGCTCACCGTCGATATCGACCGCGTCACCGCCGATGCGCTCAAGGCGATCGAGAGCCGCGGCCAGACCTTCGCCCAGACGATGGTCACCAACTCCTCGGATGTCGCCCGCAGCATCACCACCGCCGGCGAACTGGCCTCCGGCGCCGTCAACAAGTCGCTGAAGGATCTCGAAGCCAGCTCGCGCTCGGCCATCGAGCAGTCGCGACAGGTTTCGATCGCGGCCGTCACCGAGATGCAGGAAACCAGCAAGATCCTGCGCACCGACACCGTCGCTCTGTTCGAGCGGCTGCGCGAGGGCAACATCCTGCTGCAGGAAGTCCTCACCGGCGCCCACGACAACCTCAACTCGCTGGAGCGCGCACTCGTCACCCGCGTCGCCGACTTCGTGTCGACGATGAACGACGTGACCTCGCGCAACGGTCTGGCGACGCAGACGCTGGAAGACCAGCTCACGGTGTTCACCACCAAGACCTCCCGTGCGCTGGAAGATCTCGGCTCGCTGTCGACTGAATTCGAAAGCCACGGCCGCGCGCTGGTTGATGCCTCGGCCCTGGTCGAACAGAGCAACCGCAACACCACGGTCTCGGTCAACGAACGCAAGTCCGCACTGGAATCGCTGGTCACCACCATCGACGCGCGCACCAACGATCTCGATGAGCGCCTGACCCGCTTCACGGGCCTGCTCGACGACTCGCTGGCCGCGGCCGAAGAACGCGCCCGCGACATCGCCCGCATCGTCGCCGAAACCGCTGGCGCCGGCTCGACGGCGATCACCCGCCAGTTCGAGGCTGTGCGCACGGCCGCCGAGGAAGAGCGTCGCCTGACCTCGCAGTCGATGAACGAGATCTACCAGCAGGGCACCCAGGAAGCCGATGCGATGTTCAAGCAGTCGGCCGACAAGTTCGCCTCGATGGTGGCGAGCATGAAGTCGATGGCTGCCGAGATGCACAACGAGCTGGAAAACACCCGCGGCGAATTGCGCCGTGGCGTGTTCGAGATGCCGCAGGAGGCCGCCGAGAGCACTGCGCAGATGCGCAAGGTGATCGTCGACCAGATCGAGGCATTGGCCGAGCTGAACCGGATCGTTGCCCGGCACGGCCGCGGCGTCGACGTGGTCACGACCAACCGCGCCAGCGTGGTGCGTGAGGAAGAGCCCATGATGGCGACGGCAAGCTCGCGCAGCGAACAGAGCTCGCGTAGCGAACAGAGCGCGCGCAGCGAACCGGTTGCACGCCAAGAGTCGGCGCCGCGTCCCGCCCCTCGCGCCCCGATCGGCAGCGCGTCGAGCCTGCCGATGCCGGATATCGGCAGCCCGCGCCGCACCGAAGCGCCGCCGGTGGCCCCCGCCGGTTCCGACCAGGGCCGCGATGGCTGGCTGTCGGACCTGCTCGGCCGCGCCGACCAGGACGAGGAAGACCGCGAACCGCAGCGCCGCGCGCCCGCTCCGCAGCCCGCAGCCTCGGCCAATCCGCTGGAGTCGCTGTCGCTCGACATCGGCCGGCTGATGGACCGCACGCTGGCTGCCGAGATGTGGGATCGCTACCAGCGCGGTGAGCGCAAGGCCTTCAGCAAGCGGCTCTACACGCCGGCTGGCCAGAAAGCCTTCGACGAAGTCAGCCGCAAGTATCGTTCCGACCGCCCGTTCAAGCAGACGGTGGACCGGTACATCACCGAGTTCGAACGACTGCTCGACGAAGTCGCCCGCGACGAACGCGGCCCGGCGGCGCTGCGCGGCCACCTGACCTCGGAAACCGGGCTGGTCTACACCCTGCTCGCGCACTCCGCAGGACGCCTCGGATAGGCTCGGCGCATATCAGAACGAAAAAGCGGAGGCAGCGATGCCTCCGTTTTTTTGTGTAGTTGATGTCGGAAACGTGTGACGCCCGGCGGCCAATGGTCTCCCTCCCCTTTGCAGTGAGGGTCGGCCGAACGGAGGACGATGCGACAGCATCGTTCGGAGTGGAGGCCGGGGTGGGAGTGCCGCGGGCTCCGGCGCCTGCGGCACCCCCACCCGACCGGCCTTCGGCCGGCCACCCTCCCCGCAAGGGGGAGGGAAAAGAGACGGCGCCCGTGGCAACGCTTGCACCTGAAATATTAGCGCCAACCGCGCCTACAAAAAGCCAATGCGCTGCACGAAATGGCGGGTTTGCCCGGCCGCGATATGCATCACGCCGGGCTTGTCGGCGAATTCGCCGTCGAAATCCGCGGGGCTCGCCCAGCCCTGCCACGGCTCGATGCATAGAAACGGCGCGCCGGATGGCTTCGACCAGATGCCGAGTTCGTGGAAACCCTGCCAGTCCATCGCAATGGTCGGCCCACCCGGCCCGCTATAGCTCAGCGAGGTCGAGGCGAGTTGGTCGATGATGACAGCGTCCTCGGCAAACAGCGCCTCCGACAGCGCCAGCGCGCCGCCCTGCACCGGCGAGGGTTCGGACTGCGCACGCAGCAGCCCACCATCGAGACGGCGGATCGGCGCCGGCTCGGCCACGCCGAAAACGATGCTGTGGTCTTCCTTGTCGGCGCCCGCGACCAGCGGCCAGTTGAACGCCGGATGGGTGCCGATCGAGGCCGGCATCATCTCGTCACCGCTATTGGTGATCGCGTAGCGAATGACGAGATAGTCGCCTTCGGTCGCGTAAGCGACGTCGAGGCGAAACGCGAAAGGATATCTGGCGCGACTGGATTCATTGTCGCTCAGCGACAACGCGCAGGAAGCCGGCCCCTGCCCGGCCCAGGCAAAGCGCTGGTCCCTGGCGAAGCCGTGCTGGGTCATTGCATAGGACTGGCCGCGGTGACGCAGCACGTCGCCCTTGAGGCGACCGACGATCGGAAACAGGATGGGCGCGTGGCGGGGCCATTCGGGGCCGGCCTGCCACATCACTTCATGGCCGTGGATATTCTTCAGCGAGCAGAGTTCGGCGCCGTCCGCCTTGATGGTTGCGGTGATGCGCCCATTGCCGATGGTGTGACGGTCCATGTCATCCATAGATGCCATCCATGCGTCGCCCCCCGGTCACTACCGCCGTTTTTGCTCGGGCGCGGGGGCCGGCGTGCTGCCGTTGCCGGCGCCAAACAGCAGACGCGTCGGGTTGCGGTCAAGATTATTCACGGCGCGACTGATATCGCTCAGCGTGCGGCGGCCATCGAGGATCAGTGCGCCGGACCGCCTGTCGAGATTCTCGGTCAGCTCATGAAACGATTTCACGGCTGCCGTGAGTTCGCCGCCGTCCTTGCCGCCGGCCAGTGCATCGAGGCCGAGCAGGATGTTGTCGGTGCGCGCCACCACGCTGTCCGCCTTGCCCATGATCCCGTCGGTCTTGCCCATCACGCTGTCGATCTTCAGCATGATGCCGTCGATGACTTCGGAGTTGCGCGCCAGCGTCGCGGTAAAGGTCTCGACGTTGCGCATCGAGTTCTTCAGCGACTCCTGGTTCTCGTTGACCATGCGGTTGACGTTCAGCAGCGTCGCCTTGATGGCCTGTGAAATGTCCTGCACGGAATCCGGATCCGCGGTGAGCACGGGGACGCCGTCGGCATCCAGCGGGGTAGCCGGCGCGCTCTCGTCGCCGCCCTTCAGCGAGATCGCGGCAACGCCGGTCAGTCCCTGGAATTCGAGGCCGACCAACGTGTCCTTGCGGATCGGCGCGCTGTTCTCGACCATCGTCAGCGCGACCACGCGACGCGGATTGTCGAGCTTCACCGAGACCACCTCGCCAACCCGAATGCCGTTGAAGGTGACGCTGCCGCCGTTGCGCAGGCCGGAGGCAGAGCCTTCGAACACGATGCGCAGCGGAGCGCGCTGCTTGGTCGAGTGCAGATTCTGGAACCAGAGGACAAAGCCGAACGCCGCGGCAACCACCGCCAGCGTGAAAGTTCCGATCAGGACGAAGTTCGCCCGCGTTTCCATCAAACCAACTCCAGTATAACTAAGCGAGGACGGCGCGCGCGCGCTTGCCGTGGAAGTATTCCTGTAGCCAGGGATGCTGCGAAGCCAGCATGTCGTCCATCGTGCCGTGTGCGATGATCTTGCCATCGCCCAAAACCGCGATCCGGTCACAGGCAGTATGCAGGCTGTCCAGATCGTGGGTTACCATGAAAACGGTCAGGCCCAAAGTTCGCTGCAGCGTGCGCACCAGTTCGTCGAACTCGCCGGCGCCGATCGGGTCGAGCCCGGAGGTCGGCTCGTCGAGGAACACGATTTCAGGATCGAGTGCCAGCGCCCGCGCCAGCGCCACGCGCTTGATCATGCCGCCCGACAGTTCCGACGGCATCCGGTCGGCGACGTCGGCCTTCAGACCGACCATCGCCAGCTTGGCAATCGTGATCTCGTCGAGCAGTCGCTCGGATACTTTGAGGTATTCGCGGATCGGGAATTGCACGTTCTGCCGCACGCTGAGCGAGGAGAACAACGCGCCGTGCTGGAACAGAATGCCCCAGCGCCGCTCCACGCCGCGACGCTCCACGGTATCAGTGGCATCGAGATCAATGCCGAACACCTCGATGTTGCCAGAGACCTTCGGCACCAGCCCGATGATGGTCCGCATCAACACCGACTTGCCGGCGCCGGACGCGCCGACGAAGCCGAGAATCTCACCGCGGCTAACCTCCAGATCGAGGCCTTTGAGCACACGCCGTTCGCCGAAGGCGACCGTGAGGTCGCGGACGCGGATGATCGGGTCTTTCGTCGCAGCCAGCATGGTCAGATCCCGATCGCGGCGAAGAAGATCGCGAACACGCCGTCCATCACGATCACGAAGAAGATTCCCTTCACCACCGACGAGGTGGTGTGCTGGCCCAGCGATTCCGCGCTGCCCTGCACGGCCAGTCCCTCGACGCAGGCGACGATGCCGATCACGGCAGCCATCACCGGCGCCTTCAGCATACCGACGGTAAAGTGGTTGATCGAGATCGCATCGCGCAACCGCGCCAAAAACGCTTCCGGATCGACGCCGCCATAGGTCCATGCCACCAGCCCGCCGCCATACAGCGCAGCGATGCCGCCGAGGAAGGTCAGGATCGGCAGGCCGATCACCAGCGCGATCATGCGCGGCAGGATCAGTACTTCGATCGGATCGAAGCCCATGGTGCGCAGCGCATCGATCTCTTCGCGCATTTTCATCGAGCCGAGTTCGGCAGTGTAGGCGCTGCCGGAGCGGCCGGCGACCATGATCGCCACCAGCAGCACGCCGAGTTCGCGCAGAACCAGCACGCCCAGCATGTCGACGACGAACACGTCGGCGCCGAACTGGCGGAAATGAAAGATGCCCTGCTGGGCCACGATGCAGCCGATCAGGAAGGTGATCAGCACCACGATCGGCACGGCATTCCAGCACACCTGTTCGAGGTGGTGCACCATCGAGGTGAAACGGAAACGCGACGGATTGCGGATCACGCGCGCCAGTGCGGCAAGCACCGCGCCGATCATGCCGACCAGCGCGATAACGGTCGCGCCGACGCCGAACACGCTGCGGCCGATCAGGTCGAGCGTGCCGGTCAGCGGCGACGGTTTCGCCTGCGGCGCCGTCGCCGGCTGCACGCGACGCACCTCGTCGACCAGGCTGGAATAATTCGCCGACAGACCGGCGATCTCGGCCTCGGCCCCGCCGTTCGTCAGGCTACGGCGCAGCCGCTCGATCAGCCAGGCGCCGAACGTGTCGAGTTTGGAGACTTCGGAGACGTCGATGAAAATATGGGGGCGGCTGCCGGTCAGCTTCTCGGCATCGGACACGATCTGCTCGAGCGCCGGCGCGAAACGTGCCGTCCACGACCCCGAAGCGCACAACGCCAGACCATCGCCCTTGGCGATCTGTTCAAGTATCGGGCCGCCGTTCACACCTTGCTCCTGCATCTGGCCGCGCATCCGCGCAACCGGCCTTCCTGGCTCGATTCCAGACCTGTCAGACACTGATAATGCGACTCAAACAAGTTCGACCGGTCCTGATAGTCTTATACGCAGCTACGGTTCTATTCTGTTAACGCAAAGGTGGTCCGATACACCGCCTCTGGCACCACGAGACATTCCCTTGCCTGACCTCAAAATACCGGCCCCCGCCCTCCTCAGCGCCCGAATCGAACGCTGGCCGATCGCCGGCGCTTTCACCATCAGCCGCGGCGCCAAGACCGAAGCGGTCACCGTGGTCGCCGAGATCAGCCGCGGCGATTTTACCGGCCGCGGCGAATGTGTGCCCTATGCGCGTTATGGCGAGACGCCGGAAGCGACCCTGGCCGCCATCCTGGCCATGCAGGATCGCTTCAGGGGGGGCATCGACCGTCAGGCCTTGCAGGTGCTGATGCCGGCGGGCGCCGCCCGCAACGCGCTGGATTGCGCCCTGCTCGATCTGGAAGCCAAGGCGGCCGGACGGCGTATCTGGGACCTGCTCGGACGGGTCGCCCCACACCCCTGCACCACCGCTTTTACGATCTCGCTCGGCACACCCGATGCGATGGCCGCGGCGACGGCGAAAGCCGCCTACCGCCCGCTGCTCAAGATCAAGCTTGGCGGCGAAGGCGACGCCGCCCGCATCAAGGCCGTGCGCCGGGAAGCGCATGAGTGCGAGCTGATCGTCGATGCCAACGAGGCCTGGACGCCGGAAAATCTCGAACGCAACCTCGCCGCCTGCGAGGAAGCCGGCGTCACCCTTGTCGAGCAGCCGCTGCCGGCCGGACAGGACGACGCACTGGCCGAAATCCGCCGGCCGATGGCGGTCTGCGCTGACGAGAGCGTGCATGAATTGTCCTCGCTGCTCGGCCTGCGCGGCCGCTACGACGCCATCAACATCAAGCTCGACAAGGCCGGCGGCTTGACCGCGGCGCTGGCGATGGCCGACGCCGCACACGCGATGGGCTTCGAGATCATGGTCGGCTGCATGGTGGCGACCTCGCTGTCGATGGCCCCGGCCATGCTGATCGCGCAACAGGCGCGTTTCGTCGATCTCGACGGCCCGCTGCTGCTCGCCGGGGATCGCGACGGCGGCTTGCGCTACGACGACAGCACGATCTATCCGCCGGACGCCACGCTCTGGGGCTGATCGGCTGCGGCATAGGGCGTATCCGCGCGGTGCCGGCCGAACCACATCGTGGCGGCGCCGGCCAGCGCCAGCACCGCCATCGCGTAATAGGCGCCCTCGCCATAACGCGCATAGATCAGCCCGGAGACCACCGCCGCCGAACTCATCACGATACCGGTGCAGGCGGTGAGATAGCCCTGCGCGGTGGCGGTGAGGTGGCCGGGCACGTGGCGCACCAGCAGACCCATGATGCCGACCTGCGTCAGCCCGTAGGTCAGGCCGTGCATCAACTGGATCACCGAGAGCACCGCGATATCCGGCTGCTGCGCCGTGATCACCCAGCGCGTCAGGCCGCTGAGGCCGCCGAGCACCACCAGCAGCGCCGGCGACAGCGTGAAGCGCGGCGACAGGGCGAACACCACGATCTCCGCGATGACGCCAAGTGACCATAATCCCGCGATGGTCAGCCCGCCCACCCCCGCCCCCTGCCAGCTGATCGATGCGAAGGTGTAATAGGTCGCGTGGCTGCCCTGGATCAGCGCCGACGCCGCCATGATGGTGAGGAAGCCCCGCTCGCGCAGCAACGACGTGGCAGGGAGCATTACGCGCGCCGGCCCCGGTGCCGAAATCGGCTGCAGCCGCAGGCTGGACAGCGCGCCGACCGTCGCCATGCCGGCGATGATCCAGATCAGGTGCTTGGCCGCGATCACCTCGACCAGCAGCCCGCAGGCCAGCGCGCCGACCACGAAGGCCGCCGATCCCCACAGCCGCATCGGCCCGTAGTTCAGGCCATAGCGCGCCACGCCCTTCAGCGCGTAGCCGTCGGTCAACGGCACCAAAGGCGTCCAGACACAGGCGGTGAGCGCAAAGGCGATCAGGATCAGCACGGGCGTATCGAGCAAGCCGATCACCGAGAAGCCGAGCGCAGCGAGAAACGCCGTCGCCATCATCGCGCCGCGCAGCGCACGATGCTTTTCCGCGAGGCCCGTGATGAAGGGCAGCACCGTGAAGCGCGTCACCGACGGCACCGCTGTGATCAGACCGATCCAGGAGGGATCGATGCCGACCGCCTTCAGCCATACCGGAAAGAACGGCAGATAGGTGCCGACCGTGCCGAACACCGCGGCATAGAACAGCGCCAGCCGTGCGGCGAACCGCCGACCCGGCATTTGCGAAGCGATCAGGGCAGCGGATTCGGCTATCATCAGTTCCAGTGCGATTCGCTGGGGGTCGTGCTGACCGTACATACCGCGCAGCGATCTGCGCCGCGAGTTTATCCATGCCCGAAGAAGCATTTGCCCTGTCGCCGATTTCCGCCCGCCCCAACGTGCCGGGCGAAGCGGACTATGACGCGATCCGTGAAGCCTTCATGGAGACGGCGCGCGGCCGCTGGTTCCTCAACGAATACGCCAAGCGCAACCGCCACACCGACACCGGCATGGTGATGGAAGCCGTGGCGCGCATCGAAGCCAGCCTCAAGGCGGAGAAGCAGGCCCCCAAAGCTGTCAGCCTCAGCGACGCCCTCGGCGCAATCCGCACCGCGATACGCCAGGCCAAGGCCACCGCCATCGAATCGCTGCCGCGGCCCGAGGCCGACGACACCCTGACCGCAGCCCACAACGGCGCGCGGATCGTGCGCGAGATCGCCTGGACCTTGCGCGAATGCGGCGCGGACGCCCGAATCTGCGATCTGCTGGACACCCAGGTCAAGGCGATCGAGGCCGGCCAGCAGAACGCCAACAGCGACGGCCGAGAGACCGTGCTCGCCAGCTATGACTTGCTGATGCAGCGGATCGAACAGCTCGTCGATGGCAGTGCGACGAGCGCAAAGGCGGAAACGCCGCCCGCGACTGAGAAGCCCGTGCCGCCGGCCGCGGAAGCGCGCGCCTCGGTGACGCCGCTCTTCAAGGCGCCGGAGCCGGTCGTCGAACAGGCCGTGGCACCGAAGCCCGCTGAAGCCGCAGCCCCGATCGCGGAATCAACCACCGGAATCGCCGCCATCATCGCCGAAGTATCATTGGCCCAGGCGGTCGAAGAAGTGGCGATCGCCGAGCCCGGGATTTCCGAGACAGAGATTTCCGCGCCAGAGACCGCTGCGCTTGACGCCGAAGCCCACGACCTCGCCGTGCTCGACTTGGTGGCGATGGAAATGGCCGTGCAGGATTTCAGCGAGCCCGAGACGGCGGAGCTGGAAATCGACGAACCGGTGATGGACGAGCCGGAAATCAGCGGGCTGCATCCCGCCGAGACGGAAGTGACGCCAACTTACGCCGCGCCGGCGGCAACGTCGGCAGCCATCGCTTCGGCTCCGGCTGTACAAATCGCAGCCGTCGTGCCGGAACCGCAGCCCGAACTGGCCTATCATCCCTCGCTGGGCGCAGCGCTGATCGCCAATGGCGTGATCTCGAATCCCAACGCGCCGGCCGCCGATCCCCTCGCCCCGATCCGCCGCATGACCCAGGCCGAAAAGATCGCGTTCTTTTCGTAGAGTTCAATTCACCGCTCGCCAAGAACTTCGGCGTCGCCACTACCAGCTTTGACAGTGTCCGGACCCAAGCAAGAGCGAGGGAGGGCTCGGCCTGAGCCCGGCCCTGCACTTCAGCCAGCGTTGATAACCTTCGCGTACAGATCCGCATCGACGTTACCGCCGGACAACACGATCACCGCTACCTTGCCGCGTGCGTCGATCTTGCCGGTCATCAGCGCCGCCAGCGCCACGGCGCCGCCGGGTTCGACCACCAGCTTCAGATCCCGGAACGCAAACGCCATCGCTCTGCCTACTTCCGCATCCGTCGCGCTGACGCCACCGGCCAGCAGGCGGCTGTTGACCGCGAAAGTGAGTTCGCCGGGCATCAGGGCCATCAGTGCGTCGCAGAAGGTCTTGCCCTCGTTGCTATGCGCCACCGGTCGGCCGGCGCGCAGCGACAGCGTGTGATCGTCGAAGCCGGCAGGCTCGGCGACGATGATCGCGGTATCGGGAAACTTCGCCTTCACGGCCATCGCGATGCCCGCGACCAATCCGCCGCCGGAGGCCTGCGCCGCGACGATGTCGGGCGTAAGCCCCAGTGCAGCCATGTCTTGCGCGATCTCGCGGCCGACGGTGCCCTGCCCGGCCATCACGAACGGATCGTCATAGGGCTTCACCAACGTCGCGCCACGCTTGCCGGCGATGGCGGCGGCGATGGCTTCGCGGTCTTCGGTATAGCGATCGTACAGCACGACTTCCGCGCCGTAGCCCTTGGTGCGCTCGCGCTTCGAGAGCGGCGAATCCGCGGGCATTACGATGGTCGCGTGCATACCCAGGATCTGCGCCGCGGCGGCGACGCCCTGCGCGTGATTGCCCGACGAGAACGCCACCACGCCACCGGCGCGCTCGGCCTGCGGAATCGACGACAGCTTGTTGAAAGCGCCGCGGAACTTGAACGAGCCGGTTCGCTGCAGCACTTCGGGCTTCAGGAATACCCGTGCACCGGTCAGCGCATCGAGCGAGGGGGACGTCAGCAGCGGCGTGCGCACCGCATAGGGAGCGATGACGGCAGCGGCGGCATCGATATCG
The DNA here is from genome assembly GCF_028290495.1 of Tardiphaga sp. Classification (GTDB taxonomy): domain Bacteria; phylum Pseudomonadota; class Alphaproteobacteria; order Rhizobiales; family Xanthobacteraceae; genus Tardiphaga. Next base: position 52,793 of record NZ_JAQGJT010000151.1, on the reverse strand, counting down.
GCGGCTGAAATCGGCAGAGGGGAATTTGTCATCCCGCGTTGTATCGCGCGACACTGCGGGCGATCAAGTCGCGGCGGAGGGCTGCTTTGCAAGCGCTTCCGGGTCGCCGCTGAGTTCGGCGCGCACCCGGCTGATATTGCTGACAAAAGCCCGCGCGGAGGCTTCCCATGTGTGACTCGCGGCAAACCGCAGGCAGGCCTGCGGCAGCAATTTCAGCGCACCGAGACAGGCCTCCTGCAGATCCTCGCTGAGGACGCCGACCGGAGCCGCCCCGATCACGTCGCGCGGTCCCGTCACCGGAAATGCTGCCACCGGAACGCCACTCGCCAGCGCCTCCAGCAGCACCAGGCCGAACGTGTCGGTCTTGCTCGGAAACACGAATACGTCAGCGCCGGCATAGGCCGCGGCCAAAGCCTCGCCCTGCAACGCGCCGAGGAAGAACGCTTTGGGATATTTCGCCTGCAGCGCAGCGCGCGCCGGGCCGTCGCCGACCACGACCTTGCTGCCGGGCAGATCGAGTTCGAGGAAGGCTTCGAGATTTTTCTCGACCGCGACGCGACCGACCGACAGGAACACTGGCTTCGGAAAACCCAGATCGACCTTGCGCGGATGAAACATCGAAGCATCGACGCCGCGCGACCACAGCACCACGTTGCGAAAGCCGCGGCTGCGCAATTCATGGACCAACGCCGGCGTCGCCGCCATGACCGCGGAACTGGCACCGTGGAAACGACGCAGCGCCGCCCAGATCCAGGATTCCGGGATTGGCAACCGCGCCGAGATATATTCCGGAAAGCGGGTGTGGAAGCTCGTGGTGAACGGAATCCCGCGGCGCCGGCAATAGCCGCGCACGGCCATGCCGATCGGGCCTTCGGTGGCGATATGGATATTGTCGGGCCGCGCTTTCTCGATCAGCCCCGCGATCTCGCGACGGCCGGGAAAGGCAACGCGCAGATCGGCGTAACTCGGCAGTGCAAAGGTGCGAAACGATTGCGGCGTGAGAAAACTCACCTCGACGCCGAAACCCCTGGCGGCTTCCGCCATCATCGTCAGGGTTCGCACCACGCCGTTGACCTGCGGGTGCCAGGCATCGGTGGCGACGAGAATGCGCATCACGCGGCCTTTGCGGCGACGGCGCGCACCGGCGCGGCACGGTGCAACGGATCGGTCCAGGTGATGATCTCGAAGCGGCCGTCTTCATGCTCGACGAGCGCCGTGCAGCTCTCGACCCAGTCGCCGCAATTCATGTAGCGGATGCCGTGCTCGTCGCGGATCGTCGCATAGTGGATGTGGCCGCAGATGACGCCGTCGGCGCCTTGCCGGCGGGCTTCGGTGGCCAGCGTCTCCTCGAACGCGCCGATGAAGTTGACGGCGTTCTTGACCTTCAGCTTGGCCCATTGCGACAGCGACCAGTACGGAACGCCGAACCATTTCCGGAAGGCATTGACGAGACGGTTCATCTGGATCGCGAAATCGTAGGCCTTATCGCCGAGATGGGCGAGCCAGCGCGCGTTCTGCACCACGAGATCGAAGATGTCGCCGTGGATCACCAGATAGCGCCTGCCATCAACGCCCTCGTGGATCGCGGTCTCGACCACGTCGATGCCGCCGAAATGCGTGCCGTAATAATTGCGCAGGAATTCGTCGTGGTTGCCGGGCACGTAGATGATCTTGGCGCCCTTGCGCGCCTTGCGCAGCATCTTCTGCACGAAGTCATTGTGGGATTGCGGCCAGTGCCAGCCCGACTTCAGCGCCCAGCCATCGACGATGTCGCCGACGAGATAGATGGTGTCTGCGTCGTGGGTGCGGAGAAAATCCAGCAGCCGGTCGGCTTGCGAACCCCGGGCGCCCAGATGCACGTCGGAGATAAACAAGGTGCGAAAGCGTCGTTCGTTGCCTTCACTCATCACGTCTGTTTCCATATTGGAGCGACTAACAGAGCCTCATGACGCCTTGATGACGCTACGCCGCAAGCGCGGCCGCGCGTTCAAAAGTCACCAGCGTATAGATACCGAACGGCGCCAGCTTGCGCCGTTCCAGCAGGATCGATTCCGAATGGGACTGCGACCAGGCCTGCAGCCGCGCGAACGGAAACTCGGGCCGCAGCCCCATCGCGCGCGTCTTGACCGCGGCCCAGCGCTCCACCGCAGCGGCGAGGCCGGTTTCCGAATAGAGGTGGTTGACCAGAATGATCCGGCCACCCGGTCGCACCACGCGGTGGCATTCGGACAATACCTGCTCGGGATTTTCCACCAGCGTGATGACGAACTGCGCGACGACGCAGTCGAACGTCGCATCCGCAAACGCCATCGCATGCGCATCCATCTGCTGCACCGATTTGACCCAGGGATAACGTCCGCTCGCCATTTTGGCGCGGGCCTTGTCCAGCATCGGCGCGCTGAGGTCGATGCCGGTAATTTCGGTGGTCGCGTCGTAATCGTCGAACGACAATCCGGTGCCGACGCCAACTTCGAGGATTCTGCCGCCGACCCCGCGTGCTGCCGCGGCCGCCGCACGGCGGCCCTTCAGCATCACCGGCCCGCACACCGCGTCATAGATCGGCGCCCATTTGGCATAGGCGTTCGCCACTACGGAAGTATCGAGATCCAGCGTCGCCATGCGGCCACCCGTTCAGCAGGTCCGGAAGAATCGGACAATTCGATGCTGATCGGGTGGTATCAAGTCCGTGCGACATATCGACGACAGGATGTCGCAGATATCAATGACGAGGCCAGTTCCGTGGTCGATGGCAGATTTGACAAAGGCCGCGCTTCAGGGATCGAGCGACGCCACGTAAGCGGCCAGCGAAACGATGTCGTCTTGCGACAGCCCCTCGACCATTGGCTTCATCAACGCGCTCAGGTCTGACGTCCGGGCCCCGTGCTGGAAGTCGTACAGCTGACGCGCCAGATAGCTCGGCGACCGCCCTGCAATCCTGGGAATATCGGCAACCCCTCTGAGGTCCTCGCCGTGGCAGGTGGCACAGGGCTGGACGGCGCCGTTTGCGACAGCCGCCAGAGCCTTCCCCCGTTTGATGCTTCCAACAGGTACATAAGCGGTGAATTGCGATCGCGTGTCGCGGAGTTCAAATTGCACGACATCGTCAGGCACTTCGATGATGCGCGGACCGAGCGGCTCGGTGCCGCCAGCCGGCTGCTTGGCGAAAAACAGCCGGGCAACGTAGGTCTCGGGCACGGAATCGCTTTCGATGACCTTGATATTCTTCTTGAGCGTCAGCGCTGAAAAATAGTCCGCCGCAGTTTGCGATTCGGCTTCAGTCATGGCCTTGGCCACCGCGACCATCAGCGTCACAGCCGTCCTCGGCGGACCGGAGAATTTCCTCGTGCCATTTTTGAAATCGGCGATCTGCTGAACCATATAGGCCGCGGGCAACCCGGCGAGGCTGGCGTTTTCGGGCCCTCCCGCACCGTCCGCACGATGACACGATCCGCACGCCCGAACGTCGGGCTTGCGTCCCAGCGCGACGATCTCCGGCATCGGCGGATGATCGTCGGGATGCCAGTCCGGCGCCAGGAACAGATTGCGGGACTGCACCGAACTGTACGCCGCCGCGCTTCCCGGAAGACGCTGCAACACGTCATCGGCAGGCGGCGGATTGAAAGTAGTATCCCACGGATAGGCCCAGAAAAGGATCGATTCCGGTGGCGGCGTTGCCGACGGCGCAGATACGTTCGGCGCCTGTGCGCACGCGTTTCCGGAGATGAGCAACGTGAGGCTTCCACCTAGCACAAGCACCAGTCGGGCAACCGACTCTAACGCAGGTTTCAGGCGCATAAATCACCGCCTATCCTTCAAAAATGCGTTTTTGTTCAATAGTATCGAAATGAAAAAGCGAAGCGAAAGGCAGATCAAATCTCGCTAACCGAGATGCACACAGTCGCAACTTGTAGGTGCAATAGCAATCCTTTTCGAGTCGAAGCTCGGCAGATGGGCGCGTTGAGTTGCAGCACCGACGCCGATCAGCGGCGGTCGGCTTCAGTAATAAGCGTGGAAGTGATGCACCGGGCCGTGGCCGTGTCCGACGCTGAAACGATCGGCCTCGGCGATGGCTTGCGTGACATAGGCCTTGGCAAAATTCACCGCGACTTCCATCTCGCCGCCCTTCGCCAGCGCCGCGGCGATGGCGGAAGACAGCGTGCAGCCGGTGCCGTGGGTGTTTGATGTCGCGATGCGCTGCGCCGGCAGCGCCACCAGTTTGTCGCGCGTCACGAGATAATCGATGCTCTGCGCACTGGTCCCGTGGCCGCCCTTGATCAGCACCGCCTTGCAACCGAGCGCCAGCAGGCGCTGGCCCTGCGCTGCGATGTCAGCTTCGCTGACGGCGATCGGCTCGTCGAGCAAAGCGGCGGCTTCCGGGAGATTCGGCGTGATGATGTCGGCCAGCGGAATCAGCGTTGTTCGCAAAGCCTCGATCGCCTCGGGCGCCAGCAGACGATCGCCTGAAGTGGCAACCATCACCGGATCGAGCACCACATGCTTCGGCGTCCAGCGCCTCAGCCCGGCGGCAATTGCCGCGATTACGTCGCGCTGCGCGACCATACCGATCTTCACGGCGCCGACGTCGAGATCGTCGAACACCGCATCGATCTGTTCGGTGACAAAGCCGGCCGGCACCGGATGCACGCCGGTGACGCCGCGCGTGTTCTGCGCGGTCAGCGCGGTGATCACCGAGGCGCCATAGACGCCCGACGCGGCGAAAGTCTTGAGATCGGCCTGAATGCCGGCGCCGCCCGAGGAATCCGAACCGGCAATGGTGAGCGCAACGGGCGTGGACATCGGCAAACTCGCATGAACCCCGGCGGATGCCGCCTGATCCGGCAGTCCTAGCCCGCCCTGCATGGAGCGGCAACCACGCCGGCTGGCCGGCTTGCCACGGCCCCCTGTTTTGGGCTTGATGGCGGCCAAATCGCATATCTCCGGAGAATCCCGATGGTCCCCTTCTTTGTCCAGTTCAAGTGCAAGCTTGGCCAGTCCTATGCCGTCGCCAATGCACTGGCCGAAGCCGAAATCGCTTCGGAAATCTATTCCACCGCCGGCCACTACGACCTGCTGGTGAAATTCTACGTCGATAACGCCACCGATATCGGCCATTTCGTCAACGAAAAGGTGCAGACCATCCCGGGCATCCAGGACACCCATACGATCATCACCTTCAAGGCGTTTTGAGATCGAGCACGGACTTTGAGGTCGTCATGCCCGGCCCTGTGCCGGGCATCCACGTTCTCGCAGGACATCGTGGATGGCCGGGACAAGCCCGGCCACGACAGCCTACACCGCCATCTTCCGGTGCAGTACCGGCACGCCGCTGAGGCCCTCCGCCGCGTCGATGATAGCGTTGGCGTCGATGCCGTGGTGACGGTAGAGATCCTGCAGCGTGCCGGTCTGGCCGAAATGCTCGACGCCGAGCGCTTCCTGCCTGTGACCGCCGACGCTGCCGAGCCAGCCCAATGTCGCCGGATGGCCATCGATCACGCTGACGATGCCGCAATCGCGCGGCAGCGGCGCCAGCAGTTGCTCGATGTGGCTGCGGTGCTGCGGGTTGCGCCTGTCGCGGCGAATTTTTCGCGCGGCGGTCCAGCCGGCGTGCAGCCGGTCCGCCGAGGTGATCGCCAGCAGGCCGATGTCGCGGTGGCTGTCGCCTAGCAGGCCGGTGGCCTCGATCGCCTCCGGCGCCAGCGCGCCAGTATAGGCAATGACGAGGTCGCAATTGGCGCCCGGTTGGCGCAGCCAGTAGGCGCCGTCAGTGATGCCCTGCTGCAATTCAGGCGTCATCATGCGGGCGGGCTGTTCGATGGTCCGCGTCGACAGCCGCAGATAGACCGCGCCGCCGTCCTCCGCCTGCATATGCGCAAAACCCCAGCCCATGATGACGGCGAGTTCATCGACAAAGGCCGGCTCGAACGACGCCAGCCCGTCTTGCGCGATGCCGATCAAGGGCGTGGCTATCGACTGGTGCGCGCCGCCTTCCGGCGCCAGCGTGACGCCGGACGGCGTCGCCGCCACCATGAAACGGGCATCCTGGTAGCAGGCGTAGTTGAGCTGATCGAGCGCGCGACTGATGAAGGGATCGTACAGGGTCGCGATCGGCAGCAGACGGACGCCGTTGATCGACGACGACAGGCCGAGCGCCGACATCAGCAGAAAGAGATTGCTCTCGGCAATGCCCAGTTCGATGTGCTGACCCTTCGGCGAGAAGTCCCAGTTGAAAGTCGAGGGAATCTTCTCGCTGCGGAACAGGTCGGCCTTCTCCGCGCGCGCGAACAGCCCTCGGCGGTTTACCCAGGCGCCGAGATTGGTCGAGACCGTGACATCCGGCGAGGCCGTGACGATGCGCGACGCCAGTTCCGTATCGCCGCGCGCCAGTTCGTTCAGCACCAGGCCAAAGCCCTGCTGCGTCGACATCGACGGCGCCGGCTTGAAGGCGAGATGCGCGGGCACCTCGATGGCATCTGCGCTCAGCCGCCGCTTGCCCTGCTGGTTGAACGGCGCGGCGTCGAGGAACGCATCCAGCGTCGAAGCGTCCTGCGTCAGGCCCTCGTATCTGTCCCATTCATGGCCGGGGCGGATGTTCTGCGCCTCGCGCCATTTTTCCATCTGCGCCGGCGTCATCAGGCCGGCATGGTTGTCCTTGTGGCCCTGGAACGGCAGGCCGACGCCCTTGATGGTGTAGGCGATGAAGCACACCGGGCGGTCATGGTCGATCGCCTCGAACGCCTCGATCATGCTGGCCATGTCGTGGCCACCGAGATTGGACATCAGCGCCAGCAATTCCTCATCGCTGCGCGCCTCGATCAGCCGGGACACCGCGCCCTGATCGCCGATCTCGTCGTTGAGCCGCTTGCGGAACGCCGCGCCGCCCTGGAAGCACAACGCCGCATACATCGCGTTCGGGCAGTGATCGATCCAGTGGCGCAGCGCCTCGCCGCCGGGCTCGGCAAAGGCCGACTGCATCAGCCGGCCGTATTTCACGATCACCACGTCCCAGCCGAAATTGCGGAACATGGATTCGAACTTCTCCCACAGGCCTTCGCGGACCACCGCATCCAGACTCTGGCGGTTGTAGTCGACGATCCACCAGGTATTGCGCAAGCCGTGCTTCCAGCCTTCCAGTAGCGCCTCGAAGATATTGCCCTCGTCCATCTCGGCGTCGCCTACCAGCGCGATCATGCGGCCTTCCGGCCGGTCCTTCATCCAGCCGTGCGCGGACACGTAGTCCTGTACCAGGGAGGAAAACAGCGTCTGCGCGACGCCGAGCCCGACCGAGCCGGTGGAGAAATCGACGTCGTCGATGTCCTTGGTGCGCGACGGATAGCTCTGCGCGCCCTTGAAGCCCCGGAAATTCTCCAGTTTCTCGCGGGTCTGGTGGCCGAACAGATACTGGATGGCGTGGAACACCGGCGAGGCGTGCGGCTTCACCGCGACGCGGTCCACCGGCTTCAGCACAGAGAAGTACAGCGCCGACATGATCGTTGCGAGCGACGCGGATGAAGCCTGATGGCCGCCGACCTTGAGGCCGTCGGCGTTGGGGCGGATGTGGTTGGCGTTGTGGATGGTCCAGGACGACAGCCACAGCGCCTTGCGCGCCAATGCCGTCAGGGTTTGCAGACGTTGGGGCTCGATCGGCATGGCGCTCTCGCTTGCTGCGTGTTGATTACCCGCAGTCTAGCAGCGCCCCCGGGCGAAACTTCTCAAAGACACGCGACAAAGGCAGCTATATTGGGATAAATGGATGGTTCAAGCTTCCATTTCCCGGATTCATCCCAATGCCCGCGCTTGATGCCATCGACCGCAAGATTCTGGCCCAGCTCCAGGCCGACAGCCGCATGACGATGCAGGAGCTCGCCGAGAAGGTCGGGCTGTCGGTTTCGCCGTGCCACCGCCGCGTCAAGCTGCTGGAGGAGCGCGGCGTCATCACGCGCTACATGGCGCTGGTTGACCAGAAATCGCTTGGGCTGCACGTCAGCGTGTTCATCTCGATCAAGCTGGTCCGGCAGAAGGAAGAGGACCTCGAACGTTTCGCCAAAGCGATCTCCGGCTGGGAGGAAGTGCTGGAATGCTATCTGATGACCGGCAACCGCGACTATTTGCTGCGCGTGGTGGCGGCGGACCTGTCGTCCTACGAGACGTTCCTGAAGACCAAGCTGACCCGGCTCGACGGCATCGCCTCGATCGAATCGAGCTTCGCGCTCAGCCAGGTAAAATACTCGATCGCCCTGCCGGTGTGATGGCGCACGTCGCCTCCCCCGCCGACTATCCTGCGCGCTTCACCCTGGTATCCTTGCCGACCACCACGTTGCGGTAGTGCGCGATCGGTTGCGGGCGGCCGATCAGGTAGCCCTGGACCTCCGCGCAGCCTTCCGCAGCCAGGAACGCCAGTTGCCCCTCGGTCTCGACGCCTTCTGCGATCACCGGCAGATGCAGCGAGCGGCCGAGCCCGATGATGGCGTGGATGATCGCGGCGGATTGCGGGTTGTTGTCGATCTTGGCGACAAAGGTCTGGTCGATCTTGATCTTGTCGAACGGAAACGACTGCAGGTAGCTCAGCGACGAATAGCCAGTGCCGAAATCGTCCATCGCCACGCGGACGCCGAGTTCCTTGATCCGGCGCAGGATCGAGACCGCGCGGCCGACATCCTCGATCATCACGCCTTCGGTGATCTCGATCTCGACACGCTCCGGGCTGAGACCGGTCTCCATCAGCACGTTCATCAGCATGGCCACGACATCGCCACGACGGAAATCCACCGGCGACAGGTTGATTGCGATCGACAGGTCATTGGCCCAGCTCGCCGCCTCGCGACAGGCCTCGCGCAGCACCCATTCGTCGATCGCGCCGATCAATCCGGTCTCCTCCGCGATCGGAATGAAGATGCCGGGCGACACCAGGCCGCGCTCCGGATGATGCCAGCGGATCAGCACCTCGAAGGCAACGATGACGCCGTCAATCGTCGCCTGCGGCTGGTAGTAGAGTTCAAACTGCTTGTTCTCGATCGCCACCACGAGGTCGCGCTGCAGCAGGCGTTTCTCGCGGATGTCCTGATCCATCTGCGCCTCGAAGAAGCGAATGGTGCCACGGTCGGCTTCTTTGGCGCGGTACAGCGCGAAATCAGCATGCGCGACCAGATTTTCGACATCATCGCCGTCCTGCGGGAAAATACTGATGCCGATGGTGCAACTGACCTGGATCGAGCGGCTGTGGATCTGCATCACATTGTTCAGCACCGCCGACAGCCGGGCGCACAGATCCTCCGCGGTCCGCGGCTCAGCGCCGAGCAGGGACACGATACAGAACTCGTCGCCGCCGGGCCGCGCCAGGAATGCGCCGTTGCACGCATTCTTCAGCCGCTTCGCCAGCTCCGCGATCACGGCGTCTCCGGTGGCCTGCCCGAAGGCGTCGTTGATCTCCTTGAAGCGGTCGATATCCAGCCGAGCCACCGCAAATGAATTCTGCCCTGCGGAGGCCTCGATGAATATCTGCGCCAGATGCTCGTTCAAGGCGATGCGGTTGGGCAGATCGGTGAGAAGATCGTGCCGCGCCACGTGCACGATGCGGGCTTCGCTCAGCTTGCGCTCGGTGATGTCGGCATGGGTCGCCAGCCATCCGCCTGATGTCATCGGGCGGTAGCGAACGTTGATAATGCGGCCGTCGGACAATTCGGCGGTCTGGCTGCTCGGCACGCGTTCGCCGATCGCACCGCTCAACAGCTCGACATAACGGTCCATATTGACGAACTGCATACCCGCGGCACGCCGCGCCGCCATCGCCTGCTCGACCGTAGCGCCGACGAACAGTCCGCCCGGCGGCAACCGATACATCCGAACGAAACTGTCGTTCCACAATTCGAGCCGACCTTGCGCGTCGAACATGCAAAGGCCCTGGCCCATATTGTTGAGCGCAGCGTCGAGCTGCATGTTGCGCTTGGTCATACCGCGCCGGTTGCGACGGTCGGACATCGCACCGATCAGGCCGGTGATCACCACCGCGGCCGTGAAGGCGGCGATCGCCGCCGACAGCGCGACCGGCGACAACAGGCGCATATCGTCGAACATCCCGGCCTGACGGACCAGATCGATCGCGCCCATTCCCACGAAGTGATGCAGGATGATCGCCAGCCCCAGCAGTGACGCCGCGGCGGTTACGTTGAGCGGCGTGGCGCGGCGCTGGGCGACCATCATCGCCATCGCACCGAACAGCACGCCGATCAGGATCGAGGCCAGCACCAGACCGGATTGCCAGACGATGACCGCGGGAATCCGCAGCGACGCCATGCCCATATAATGCATGCAGCCGATTCCAGCGCCGACCAGCGCGCCGCCGGCCACCCCACCCTGTCGCGTTTCCGCAAACAGCGCGACGGCAAAGCCGGCAGTCGTGATCACCGTCGCCGCGATCAGCGAGCAGGCGGTGATCATCGGATCGTATTGCACGGGAAAGCCCGGCGTATAGGCCAGGATCGAGATGAAATGGGTAGCCCACACGCCGAAACCCGTCACCGTGCCGGCGACAATCAACGAGACAATGCGGGGTCGATTTCGTACCCGGCGCGCGCGCTGAAACAGCGTGATCGCCGTCAGGCTGGTGAGAAAACACACAGTCGCCGCCAGCAGCACCAGCCACCAGTCATGCTGCGTCTCAATGCAATTCCAAATTCTCAGCATGCCCACCAACGCGTGACGTTTCCCGTCCAACGTAGCGCAAGCATCGCTCGCAATACTTAAGCTTCACCGCAAAACGGCAGGGAGCGCAGGTTATTCTTAAGCTTCACTAAATCGCACGCAGCGAAAGGCAGCACCGCCCGTCAGTGCGTAGCATCATACGACGGGTTCGGATTTAACTACCGCGGCCGTCGCAGCCATCGAGCACAGGCCGCGCTTTTTCGCACGCCAAACGAATATAAATATTAAATTACAACCCAAAATATATAGGCCACCAAAGCTGCCGGGACAGCATCGGTGCTCGCTGCGACCCTGTCGAAGACAGCGGCGACCTACGCCCCCGGATAGGGCTCTGCCGGCATTGCGATGGCCGCGCGCCTGACGCGTTCGCGGTGGGCGGTGTAGACACCGCTGGAGATGATGATCGCCGCCCCCCCGAGCGTCCACAGGTCCGGCAGTTCGCCGAAAATCAGGTAGCCGAGGATAGTGACCCACAACAGCTGGCTGTAGGAAAACGGCGCCAGTACCGAGGCATCCGCATAACGAAATGCGCGCACCACGATCCAGTGACCGATGGTCGATGACACGCCGATTGCACAGCCGATGCCGATTTCGGGCCAGCTCGGAGTGACCCAGACGAAGGGCACAAACACCGACAGGATCAGGAAGCCGACCAGTGCCGCGAACGCCATGGTGGTGACGGCGCTGTCATGTCCAGCGATACGCCGCGTCAGCACCAGCGCACCGGCCCATCCCAGCGCGGAGAGGATCGGCAGGATCGCAGCCGGGTCAAACGCGGCGCTGCCCGGTCGCACGATCACCAGAACGCCGATCAGCCCGACGATGGTCGCAGCCCAGCGCCGCAGGCCGACCTTCTCGCCGAGAAACACGATCGACAGGCCGGTGACGAAGATCGGCGCCACGAAGGCGGTCGCGGTCGCCTCCGCAATCGGCAAAAAGCGAAGCCCGTAGATGAAGAGGATCGACGACGCCAGCATCGCCACGCCGCGCAGCACCTGGACGCCGGGGCGCGTCGAGCGCATCGCGCCCGGCGTCGCCAGCACCACGGGCAGCATGATCAAGACGAAGAACGCAAAGCGCAGCCACGCGATCTCGACCGCCGGCAGTCCGCGCGACAGATATTTGGCCATGGAATCCGACGAGGCCAGGAAGATCGTCGAGGCCATCACCATCACGATGCCCCGGAAAGGCCGATCGGCGTGGCCGGTCAGCACAGCGGCGACAGCGTTTTTCGGCGGCGGAACATGGCTCGTCACAGGGGGGGACCGATCGAGTGCTGGCGGGGCCCCGTGCAGTACGGCTCCCGAATCAAAGGCGAAGGCACCAAACGACGATCGCGGTTCCGCGACAAGTGACGATATCAGGGAGCTATCATGCACAGGCGATCGCGGCCGGATGTCATGCCATAGTGCGTTGCAGCGAGGGCGCTGCCTTACAGCATCGGCAGGCTGGACGGCTCGCGGCCAAGCGGACAGGCCTTGTCGATCTCCGCCAACTCGTCCTCGTCGAGTGTCAGCTTGCCTGCCGCTGCATTGTCGGCGGCATGCACCGCTGACGACGCCTTGGGGATCGCGAACACCGAGACGCTTCGCGTCAGAAACGCCAGCGCGACCTGGCGCGGGGTCGCACCATGCGCGGCGGCGATCTTCGCCAGCACCTGCCCGGCCGCCGAGCGGGCCCCCGGGAAATCATTGTGGCCGAACGGCGAATAGGCCACCACGGCGACGCCGTTCTGCTCGCACCACGGGATCACGCGATGCTCGATCGCGCGTTCCTGCAGATGATACAGCACCTGGTTGCAGGCGATGGCGCCACGCCCTGCCACCTTGGAGAGCGCGGCCAGATCATCCACGTCGAAATTGCTGACGCCCCACGAGCGGATCTTGCCGGCGCGCTTCAACTCCTCGAAGCCGGCGACCGTTTCGGCGAGCGGCGTCTGGCCGCGCCAGTGCAGCAGGTAGCAATCCAGCCGGTCGGTCTGCAGCCGTTGCAACGAGCGTTCGCAGGCGTTGATGGTGCCACGCTTCGAGGCGTTGCCCGGCAGCACCTTGGACACCAGGAACACCTCATCGCGCCGCCCCTTGATGGCTTCGGCGATCACCAGCTCGGCGTCGTCATACATCTCGGCGGTATCGATATGCGTCATGCCGAGGTCGAGGCCGGCACGCAACGCGGCGGTGGCGGCTGCGCGATCGCCGCGGTCGATGTACCAGGTGCCCTGCCCGATCACGGAGACGTTCGGGCCGTTGCCGAATTTCTGCTGTCGCACCAGAGCCTCCGCTGCCCGCGACCGCAATCTGGCGACCGGGATCAGTGTCTAGCGGATTTTGGGAGCGATGTCGCGGGGCTCGCTCTTTCTCGTCATCTCGGGCGCGTTCGCACAGCGAACGCGCCGACCTTCACGTCCGACGTCATTCCGGGGAGGGAGCAGCGCAAGCTGCGAGCGAACCTCAGCCGCTCCGATTGGAGCGGGGGGAATCGAGATGGCGATGAACACCTCGGGATTCCGGGTCTGCGCTCCCGCGGGCTCGCCGACGAAAGCGCATCCCGGAATGAGAGCGATGGGATCAATGGCTGATCATCCACGGCCGCGCGGTCGGAAAACTCTTCGCGCCGCTCTTGCTCTGCTTCACCAGCCGCGACGGCTTCTTGCTCGAGCAGCATCCGCAGCCGGCGCCGTGCGACGCCTTGTACTCGGCGGAGGTCTTCGGCGCGTGCGAACTGCGCTCGTTGGTGGCGTGGGCCTTGCGCTTGTCGGAAGGCATGCAGAAGAACGCCGGCGCCGTCAGGATCACGCGCGGCGCCTCGACGGTGCAGCCCGGGCAATCATGCGGCTCGTCGCATTCCGCCATCGGCCGCATCTCGGTGAACGGGCCGCAATCGTTGCAGAGATATTCATAGACCGGCATGAGCTTGCTCGATTCAATGCGATGAAAGAAAAGAGGCTGCGGGACGGCGACGTGATGTCCCGCAGCCCAAGGCGTTACTTGTCCGGCGACAGCGGCATCTGGATCGAGCCGTCGATGTGCTTGATCGGGCCTGCCGAGGACGGATTGATGTCGAAGTCGAAGATCTGCGTCGGCAACCAAAGCGTGGCGCAGGCGTTGGGTACATCAACCACGCCGGAGATGTGGCCCTGCACCGGCGCGGTGCCGAGGATCGAATAGGCCTGCGCGCCGGAATAGCCGAACTTCTTGAGATACTCGATGGCGTTCAGGCAGGCCTGGCGATAGGCTATGTGGACATCGAGGTAGTGCTGCTTGCCGGCCTCGTCGACCGAGATGCCCTCGAAGATCAGGTAGTCATTGTAGTTCGGCGTCATCGGCGACGGCTTGAACACCGGGTTCTTGATGCCGTATTTCGACACGCCGTCCTTGATGATATCGACCTTGATGTGCAGCCAGCCGGCCATTTCGATGGCGCCGCAGAAGGTGATCTCGCCGTCGCCCTGCGAGAAGTGCAGATCGCCCATCGAGAGGCCGCCGCCGGGCACGTAGACCGGGAAGTACACTTTCGACCCGCGCGACAGATCCTTGATGTCGCAATTGCCACCGTGCTCGCGCGGCGGCACGGTGCGCGCTCCTTCGGACGCCGCCTTGTCACGGGCTTCGCCCTTTAGCCGACCCATATGGGCGGTCGGGCCGAACGGCGGATTGGCGAGGCCGGGCACACGGGTCGGGTTGGTGTCGATCAGCGCCTGCTCGCGCTCGTTCCAGGTCGCCAGCAGCTTCGGATCCGGCAGGCAGCCAATCAGACCGGGATGAATCAGCCCAGCGAAGTTCACACCGGGAATGTGGCGCGACGAGGTGTACATGCCCTTGAAGTCCCAGATCGACTTCTGCGCCAGCGGGAAGTGATCGGTGAGAAATCCGCCGCCGTTTTGCTTGGAGAAGAAGCCGTTGAAGCCCCACTGCGAGTCCTTCATCGGGCCGACGTCGAGCAGATCCACCACGAGGAGATCGCCAGGCTCCGCGCCTTTGACGCCGATCGGCCCGGACAGGAAGTGCACGATCGACAGGTCGATGTCGCGCACGTCGTCGGCAGAATCGTTGTTCTTGATGAAGCCGCCGGTCCAGTCATAGGTCTCAACGATGAAGTCATCGCCCGGATTGACCCACGCCACCATCGGAATGTCGGAATGCCAGCGGTTGTGAATCATGTCGTTGTCGTAGGCCGATTGCGTGAGATCGACCTTGATCAGTGTATCCGCCATATATTGCTCCCCTCAGTTACTCTGCTTGGTGGTTGGAAACTCTAGACCGACAGGTATTTGGCGATCTGGCCGGCATCGATGCCGTCGCGCATCTCGTCGCTAACGATTTCACCATTCTCGATCACCAGCACGCGGTCGGCGACATCAAGTGCAAAGCTCAGCACCTGTTCGGAAACAATGATCGAGAGCCCCTTGGTGTCGCGGATCCGCTTCAGCGTCCGCGCCATCTCCTTGATGATCGAGGGCTGGATGCCTTCCGTCGGCTCGTCGAGCAGCAGCACCTTCGGCTTGGTGGCGAGTGCCCGCGCAATCGCCAGCTGCTGCTGCTGGCCGCCGGATAGATTGCCGCCGCGGCGGTCCTTCATCTCCAGCAGCACCGGAAACAACTCGTAGAGATCGCCGGGCACGTTCTTCTCGCCGGAGACGACGAGGCCGGTCTCGATGTTTTCCTTCACCGTCATGTGCGAGAAGATCATGCGGCCCTGCGGCACGTAAGCGAGGCCCCTGGCGACGCGCTCATAGCTCTTCAACGCGTTGATCTCGGTGCCTTCCATCGTCACCGACCCGCTTTTGGTCGGCACGATGCCCATCAGCGATTTCATCAGCGTGGTCTTGCCCATGCCGTTGCGGCCCATGATCGCGACGATCTCGTTGGGCTGTACGGCGATGTTGAGCCCGTGCAGCACCTCACTCTGGCCGTAGGCGACGTGCAGATCGTTAATGGCAAGCATGATGATGGTCCTTCAGCGCCGCTGAGAAATTAGTGGCCGAGATACACTTCAATGACCTTCGGGTCGTTCTTGACCTTCTCCATCGTGCCCTCCGACAGGATCTGGCCCTGATGCAGCACCGTGACCTTGTGGGCGATATCCTCGACGAATTTCATGTCGTGCTCGATCACCAGCACGGAGCGGTTCTTGATGATCCTGTTCAGCAGTTCCGCCGTCTTGATGCGCTCGCTGACGCTCATGCCGGCGACCGGCTCATCGAGCATCAAAAGATCCGGGTCCTGGATCAGCAGCATGCCGATCTCCAGCCACTGCTTCTGGCCGTGGCTGAGCAGCTCGGCCGACATGTTGAGGCGGTCCTTGAGGAAGATCATCTCCGCGACTTCCTCGACGCGGTCGCGCACCACGGCGTCGCGCTTGAAGGTCAGCGCACCGAACACCGAGCGGCCGCGCGGAAAGGAGATCTCCAGATTCTCGAACACGGTGAGATCGTCATAGATCGACGGCGTCTGGAACTTGCGCCCCACACCGGCCTGCACGATCTGGTTCTCCTTCATCTTCGTGAGGTCCTTGTCACGAAAATGGATGGCCCCCGACGTCGCCTTGGTCTTGCCGCAGATTAGATCGAGCACGGTAGTCTTGCCGGCGCCGTTGGGGCCGATGATGACGCGGATCTCGTTTTCCTCGACGTAAAAGGAGAGGTCGTTGACCGCCTTGAAGCCGTCGAACGAGACCGTCAGTCCTTCGACCGCGAGCAGGAAATCCTTGGGCTGGTGACCTATCAGCATGATCGTCTCCTATTCCGCCGGGGCGCCGTCGGCGACCGAGGCGTCGGTCCAGCCGTTCTTCTTCGAACCCTTCTTGCGCAGCAGCTTGTCGACCTGCGGCTGCACGTAGTCGCTCCAGATTCCGGCGAGCCCGTTCGGGAAGGCCAGCACCACCGCGATGAACAGCCCGCCGAGGCCGAACAACCAGAGTTCAGGAAAGGACTCCGAGAAGCTGGTTTTCGCGAAGTTCACCAGCAGCGTGCCGTAAACCGCGCCGAGGATCGACAGCCGGCCGCCGACCGCGGTGTAGATCACCATCTCGATGGAGGGAACGATGCCGACGAACGACGGCGACATGAAGCCGACCTGCAGCGCGAACATGGCGCCACCGATCGCGGCGAAGATCGCAGCGACGCAGAAGGCGAAGATCTTGAAGTTGGCGACGCTGTAGCCGGAGAACCGCACGCGGTCCTCCTTGTCGCGCATCGCCACCAGGATACGTCCGAGCTTGGAACGGCGGATGAACTGCGCGATGAAGATGCAGCCAAACAGGCAGGCCACCTCGAAGAAGTACAGCACGACCTTGGCGTGATCCGGCCGGATGTCCCAGCCGTTCAGCGTGCGCAAGTCGGTCATGCCGTTGATGCCGCCGGTGTAGCCCTGCTGGCCGACGATCAGGATGGTCAGGATCGCCGCTACCGCCTGGGTGATGATTGCGAAATAGGTGCCACCGACGCGGCGCTTGAACATCGCGGCACCAATGACGAAGGCGAAGAACGCCGGCACAAGGATGATCGCGATCACCGTGAACGTCAGGCTATGGAACGGCTTCCAGAAGAACGGCAGCGAGGTGATCTGATTCCAGTCCATGAAATCCGGGATGCCGGGGGTCGACTGGATCTTGGTGTTCGCCGGGCTGGAGGCCTCCAGCTTGAGGAACATCGCCATGCAGTAGCCGCCGAGGCCGAAGAACACACCCTGTCCGAGGCTGAGAATGCCGCCATAGCCCCAGCAGATCACCAGCCCGACCGCGACAAAGGCGTAGGTCAGATATTTCGCGACCAGATTGAGCCTGAAGACATCGAGGCTGAGCGGCAGGATCACCACCAGCAGCACCGCGAGCGCGACGATGCCGAGTAGCTCTGGCCGGTTAACGAGGCGTGCATTGTCGGACATGGCTTGAGCCCTTTTTGTTTGCTACTTGCGGACCTTGAGGGCGAACAGTCCCTGCGGGCGCAGCATCAGAATTCCGACAATGGCAAGCAGCGTGAGCACCTTGGCCATCGACCCCGACATGAAGAATTCCATCGTCGACTGCGCCTGCGAGATGGTGAAGGCGGAGGCGATGGTGCCGACCAGGCTGGCGGCGCCGCCGAACACCACGACCAGGAAGGTATCGACGATGTAGAGCTGGCCGGAGGTCGGGCTGGTCGAGCCGATCATGGTGAAGGCGGAGCCGGCGATCCCGGCGATGCCGCAGCCGAGCCCGAAGGTGTAGCAATCGACCCGCGCGGTATTGATGCCGACGGCGCCCGCCATGACGCGGTTCTGCACGACGGCGCGGACCTGGCGGCCCCAGCGCGATTTGTACATGATCCAGCCGACCGCCATGGTGATGAGCAGCGTCAGGCACATCACGAAGATGCCATTGATCGGGACTTCGATACTGTCGGTGATCTGCTGGGAGCCCATCATCCACTGCGGCAGCTCGACGCCGACTTCGCGGGCGCCGAAGATCGAGCGATAGGCCTGCTGCAGGATTAGGCTGAGGCCCCATGTAGCGAGCAGCGTATCGAGCGGGCGCTTGTAGAGATGGCGTATCAGCGCCCATTCCACCAGCATCCCCAGCGCGCCGGAAGCGATGAAGGCCAGAATCATGGCGACAAAGAAATAGCCGGAGAACAGCGACGGCAGATGGTTCTGGAAAAAGCTTGAGGTGAGCCAGGTGACGTAGGCGCCCAGGATCATGAATTCGCCGTGCGCCATGTTGATGACGCCCATCTGGCCGAAGATGATCGCCAGCCCAAGCGCCATCAGCACATAGACCGAAAACAGGATCAGCCCGGCAAACCCCTGCATTGCGAAAATGGCGCCGAGATCGCCAATCGAATAGTCGCCGAACATGGTCCGTCCTCCGTCAGGAAAAGGGCCCGCGTCGCAAGCGACGCGGGGTGGTGTTTCGCGGATAGGTCGTCCGCGTCAGGGAGAGAGTGAGGCTTACTGGTAGCCCTTGGGGAACGGATCCGGCTCGACCAGCTCGGCGGTCTCGTAGACCAGCTCGAACTGGCCATCGAGCTTGGCCTTGCCGACCCGGGTCTTCGACCACAGATGATGGTTTTCGTGGATCCGCACATAGCCTTCCGGCGCGCCCTTGAACTGGATGCCAGGCGACGCCGCCGCGACCTTGTCGATGTCGAAGGAGCCGGCCTTCTCGACGGTGGCTTTCCACAGCCACGGCCCAAGATAGGCAGCCTGGGTGACGTCGCCGATCACCGTCTTTTCGCCCCACATCTTCTTGAACGCGGCCACGAACTTCTCGTTGTTGTCGTTCTTCAGCGACTGGAAGTACTTCATGCAGGCATAGGCGCCGGCGATGTTCTCGCCGCCGATACCGTCGATCTCGTCTTCGGTCACGGAGATCGTCAGCAGCGTCTGCTTCGACAGGTCGATGCCGGCCGCCTTGAGCTGCTTGTAGAAGGCGACGTTGGAGCCGCCGACGACGTCGGTGAAGATCACGTCGGGCTTGGTCAGCTTCAGCTTGTTGATCACCGAGTTGAACTGGGTGTGACCGAGCGGGAAATACTCTTCGCCCACGACCTTGAGCTTGAGCATGTTCTCGATGTGCTTGCGCGCGATCTTGTTCGAGGTGCGCGGCCAGATGTAGTCGGATCCGATAAAGTAGAACGACTTCGCGCCCTTCTCCTTGGCGATCCAGTTGATGCCGGCGAGGATCTGCTGGGTGGCTTCCTGGCCGGTGTAGATCACGTTCTTGGATTGCTCGAGACCTTCGTAGAAGGTCGGGTAGTAGAGCATGCCGTTATACTGCTCCATCACCGGCAGCACGGCCTTGCGCGACGCCGAGGTCCAGCACCCCATGATGGCAGCGACCTTGTCGTTGACCAGCAGCTTCTTGGCCTTTTCGGCGAAGGTCGGCCAGTCCGAAGCGCCATCCTCCTGGATGATTTTGATCTTGCGGCCGAGCACGCCGCCCATCGCATTGATCTGCTCGATGGCGAGCTTTTCGGCCTGGATCGATCCGGTTTCCGAGATCGCCATCGTGCCGGTCGCGGAATGCAGGATGCCGACGGTGACTTCCGTGTCGGTGACCGCGAGACCCGTGGTATTGATCGCCGCAGTCGCCGGCGACTGCGCGAAGGCCCCGCGCGGCAGCATGGTCAGGGCGGGCAAGGCTGCCATCCCCATCAGCAGTTTTCGCCGCATCGGCGAGTGTAGACCCGGCTTCTTCTCGTCTGACATGTTTACCCCACTGTTTGTACGGACGCCTATTGGTGAGGCAACAATTGCTGAAGTTGTGCGGTGCACAGATACGCGAGATTGCGTATACTGCACCGCAAAATGGCGACGTAGATTTTTGGCGTCGCGCAATATGCGTAGTTCGGCGGGTCAGGAGCGATAGAGTGGCAGGGCGGCAGCGCATCGACCGTGTCCGGCGCCAGTACAATCAATGGGTCGCCAACCAGACGCTGGAAGACTATGCGCTGCGTTTCACCGCCAAAAGCGCCCGGCGCTGGTCCTCGGCACGGGTCGCCAATACCGCTCTGGGCGCCATCTCGTTCCTGGCGCTGGAGGCGATCGGCGGTACGATCACCATCAATTACGGCGTCACCAACGCCGCCGCCGCGATCCTCGTGGTCAGCTTCATCATCTTCTGCTGTGGCCTGCCGATCGCCTATCATGCCGCAAAATGCGGCATCGACATCGACCTCCTGACCCGCGGCGCGGGTTTCGGCTATATCGGCTCGACCATCACCTCGCTGATCTACGCCTCCTTCACCTTCATCTTCTTCGCACTCGAGGCGGTCATCATGGCCACCGCGCTGGAGATGTGTTTCGATATTCCACGCCCGATCGGTTATCTCCTTTCCGCGGTGGTGATCATCCCGCTGGTGATCTACGGCATCACGCTGATCAGCCGGTTCCAGCTGTGGACGCAGCCGCTGTGGCTGGTGCTCAACCTCGCGCCGTTCGTGGCGATCGCCTGGGCCAGCCGGCAGTCGTTTGTCGAATGGACCAAATTTCCCGGCGAACACGGCGATCCCGCAGGCAGTCTCGACCTGTTGCTGTTCGGAACCGCCGCTTCTGTGGTGTTCTCGCTGGTGGCGCAGATCGGCGAACAGGTCGATTTCCTGCGCTTCCTGCCGCGCGACCGCCGGGAGTCGAAGACCGCATGGTGGGTGGCGCTGCTATGTGCCGGGCCCGGCTGGATCGTGGTCGGCGCACTGAAGCTGCTGGCCGGTTCGTTCCTGGCCTACTTCGCGCTGACCCACGGCGTCACCACCGAGCACGCCGCAGAACCCGCGCATATGTATCTCGAGGCGTTCCGCTACGTGCTGTCGCAGCCGGATCTGGCGTTGGCGCTGACCGGAACCTTCGTGATCCTGTCGCAGCTCAAGATCAACGTCACCAACGCCTATGCCGGCTCGATCGCGTGGTCGAACTTCTTCTCCCGCCTCACCCACAGCCATCCCGGCCGCGTGGTGTGGCTGGTGTTCAACGTGCTGGTGGCGCTGCTGCTGATGGAAATCGGCGTCTACAAGGCGCTGGAACAGACGCTGGCGCTGTATTCCAATGTCGCCATCGCGTGGGTCGGTGCGCTGGTTGCCGATCTCGTCATCAACAAGCCGCTCGGCCTGCGCCCGCAGCACATGGAATTCAAGCGTGCGCATCTCTATGACATCAACCCGGTCGGCGTCGGCGCCATGCTGGTCGCCACCGTGGTATCGATCAGCGCGTTCTACGGCGTGTTCGGCCCGTTCGCCAAGGCGCTGTCGCCGTTTGTGGCGCTGGTCGCCGCCCTCGTCACCGCGCCGCTGATCGCTTGGGTAACGCAGGGAAAATACTACATCGCGCGAAAGCCGAAGCGAGCCTGGCAGAACCTGCCGGCAATCCAGTGCTGTATCTGCGAGCATTCCTTTGAGCCAGAGGACATGGCGCACTGCCCGGCCTATGCCGGCCCGATCTGCTCGCTATGCTGCTCGCTCGACGCCCGCTGTCATGACCTCTGCAAGCCGCATGCGCGCATCCAGGAACAGATATCGACCACGCTCGGCAAGCTGCTGCCGACGCCGATCTATGCCCGGATCAACTCCCAGGTCGGCCATTACCTCGGCGTGTTCGCGATGTCGGCTGGCCTGGTCGGCCTGACGCTGGCGCTGATCTATCTGCAGACCTCGGCGGCTGTGCCGGCCGATGAATTCCAGCTCTCCGATGTGCTGTGGAAAGTGTTCTTCGCGCTGACGATCATCATCGGCGTAGTCGCCTGGTTGTTCGTTCTGGCCAAGCAGAGTCGCACCGCCGCGGAGGCCGAGACCAAACGGCAGACCTCGCTCTTGATGCAGGAGATCGTCGCGCACAAGCGCACCGATGCCGAATTGCAGCGCGCCAAGGAAGTCGCCGAATCCGCCAACCTCGCCAAAAGCCGCTACGTCGTTGGCCTCAGCCACGAACTGCGCTCGCCGCTCAACGCCATCAGCGGCTACGCACAATTGCTGGAACAGGACGAGAGCCTGCAGAAACGACCACGCGATCAGGTCCGCGTCGTCAAGCGCAGCGCCGATCACCTCTCCGGCCTGATCGACGGCATCCTCGACATTTCCAAGATCGAGGCCGGGCGGCTGTATCTGTCGCGCGACGAGGTGCGCCTCACCGACTTCCTCGATCAGCTGGTCGGCATGTTCCGGCTGCAGGCCGCCGCCAAGGGCATCGACTTCGTGTTCCGGCGGCCAAACGTGCTGCCGGTCGTGGTCTATGCCGACGAGAAGCGGCTGCGCCAGGTGCTGATCAACCTGCTGTCGAACGCCATCAAGTTCACGCAAACCGGCAGCGTGCAGTTCGTGATCCACTACCGCAGCCCGGTCGCCGAATTCGAGGTGATCGACACCGGGCCCGGCATCCAGCCCGGCGATCTTGAGCGCATCTTCGCGCCGTTCGAGCGCGGCGCGCTCGGCGTCGCGCAGCCGCACACCGGCACGGGGCTCGGCCTCACCATCAGCAAGCTCCTGGCCGGCGTGATGGGCGGCGACATCCGCGTCACCAGCACGGTCGGCACCGGCAGCACCTTCCGCGTCAAGATGCTGCTGTCGGAAGTCACCAACCCGACTCGCATCGCGCCGGTCGACGCGCCGATCTTCGGCTATCACGGCCCGCGAAAAACCATTCTGATCACCGACGACGACCCGACGCAGCGCGACCTGCTGCGCGAGGTGCTGGCGCCGCTCGGCTTCATTCTGCTGTCAGCGCCCGACGGTCCGTCCTGCCTCAGCCTCGCGCTGCACTGCCGGCCGGACCTGTTCCTGCTCGATATCTCGATGGCCGGCATGGACGGCTGGACCGTGGCGCAGACGCTGCGCGCCAGCGGCCACCATCAGGCGCGCATCCTGATGGTGTCGGCGAGCGCGCTGGAAGCGCACGGCACGCCGCTGGCGCAGCCCTTCCACGACGGCTACCTGATGAAGCCTATCGACATCCCCCGCCTGCTTGAACTGATCGGACAGACCCTGAAAATCGACTGGCAATATGAGCGCGACGAGATCGTCACTCCGCCGCGCTGGACGCCGAGCGGCTCGCGCCCGCCGGTACGGCATGTCGAGGACCTCATCAGCCTCGGCCAGATGGGCCACATTCGCGCGATCCAGCTCAAGCTCGACGAGATCGGCACGGAGCATCCCGAACACGCCGATTTCGTCGGCGAGATGCGCGCCCTGATCGACCGCTTCGACCTCGACCAGTACATGGCAACGCTCAAGACGTTGTACAGCTATGATCACTGAGCCCCGCAAACGCGACGTAGCCCTGGTCGTGGACGATTCCCCGGAGACGCTGCGGCTCCTGACCGACGCGCTCGACGGCGCCGGCATGACGGTGATGGTGGCGATGGACGGCGCCGCCGCGATGCGGATCGTCGAGCAGATCACGCCGGACATCGTACTGCTCGATGCCGTGATGCCGGGCATCGACGGATTCGAGACCTGCCGCCGCCTGAAGCGCGACGCCGGCCTCGCCGACGTGCCGGTGATCTTCATGACGGGCCTCGCCGAAACCGAGCACATCGTGCGCGGCCTTGAAGCCGGCGGCGTCGATTACGTGACCAAGCCGATCGTCATCGAGGAAATGATCGCGCGGATACGCGTTCACCTCGCCAATGCCCGCCTGACGCAGAGCGCACGCGCCGCGCTCGACGTCTCCGGACGCTTCCTGCTGGCGGTGAATCGCCTCGGTCGTATCCTGTGGGCGACACCGCAGGCGCAGAAACTGCTCGCGGACAATCTCTCCGCTCAGGCCGACGACGCGCTGTTGCTGCCGCCGGCCATGCTGCAATGGCTGGAGCGCATGCAGAGCGCCGTGCCCGGCGCCAAAACGCAGCCATCGGCCGGCTTTCCCGACAACGAACTGCTGCGGCTGCAATATATGGGCAAGGTCGGCCCCGACGAATTCCTGCTGCGCCTCGCCAAGGACACCGCCGCCTATCTGCCGTCCGAATTCAGCCGCGAACTCGGCCTCACCGGCCGCGAGGGCGAAGTGCTTTCCTGGCTCAGCAAGGGCAAGAGCAACCGCGACATCGCGCAGATTCTCGGCCTCAGCCCGCGCACCGTAGACAAGCACCTCGAGCAGATCTACGCCAAACTCGGCGTAGAGAACCGCACCGCCGCGGCGACGATCGCAGTCAATGCGAGTCATCGGAAGGGATAGTCCTGTCGTCTCGGCAAACGAGCCTGCTAACCAGCGAAGCCAAGCCAAGACGACGGACTGGGAGTTCGTTGTTCTCTCGTCTACGTCGCGCTTGTCCCCCCAATCCATCGTGCTATGACTCGTGACGGCGCATTCCCGGTTCAACGGGGAGCGACCGTACATCGCCGCGATTCAGGCGGCTCGCAGGGAGGATGACCGATGGCCCCATTTGGCCCGACGCGCCGTGCTGTATTGAAGGGGACGCTCGCCACCGGGGCGCTTGGTCTCGTCGGGTTGCCGGCTTTCGCCGAACCGGCCTGGAAGAAATATGCCGGTACCACCATCGAGGCCAATCTGATCAAGGGCCCGCGCGGCGAGTTGCTGCAGAAATACGCCTCCGAATTCACCGACCTCACCGGTATCAAGGTCGAATCCGAAGTCATCCCCGAACAGCAGCAGCGCCAGAAGGCGGTCATCGAACTCACCTCCGGCAAGCCCAGTTTCGACGTCGTTCATCTCAGCTATCACGTGCAGAAACGCCAGTTCGAGAAGGCCGGCTGGCTCGCCGACCTCACCGGCTTCATGAAGGATCCCAATCTGACGGCGCCCGACCTGACGGTGGACGACTTTTCCGCCGGCGGTCTGAAATTCGCCAGGAACGACGACGGCGCCATGCATTCGCTGCCATGGTCGGTCGATTACTTCATTCTGTACTACAACAAGGAGCTGTTCCAGAAAAAGGGGCTCACGCCGCCGAAGACGTTCGAGGAACTGGCAGTCGCCGCCGAGAAGCTGAACGATCCGGCCAACGGCATCTACGGCTTCACCGGCCGCGGTCTGCGCAACGCCAACATGGCGCTGTGGACCAATTTCTTCCTCAACTACGGCGGCGAGTTTCTCGACGACAAGGGCAACATCCTCACCGATGGTCCTGAGGCCGTCGAGGCCACCAAGATGTATCAGCGCCTGATGACCAAATCGGCGCCTCCCGGGGTCGCCGGCTTCAACTGGATGGAATCGATGGCCTCGCTGACGCAGGGGCGTGCGGCGATGTGGATCGATGCGGACGGCTGGGCACCGCCGATCGAGGACCCCAACGCCTCCCGCGTCGTCGGCAAGATCGGCTACACTCTGGTGCCGGCCGGCCCCAAGGGCCAGTATTCCTCGACCTATGGCGACGGCATCGGCATCGCCAAGACCAGCACGAAGAAGGAAGCCGCCTATCTGTATTGCCAATGGGCGGTTTCCAAGACGATGGGCGCCCGGCTGCTGCAGAGCGGCGGCGGCGTGCCGTTCCGCAACTCGATCCTCAGCGACGAGAACGTCCGCAAGGGCGTCAAGACCCAGGAATGGCTCGACGCCGTGATCGGCTCCGCCAAGATCAGCAAGCTCGGCCTGCCGGTCATCGTGCCGGTTGCCGAATTCCGCGATCTGGTCGGCGCTGCGCTGACCGCGACGCTTTCGGGGGCAGATCCGGCGACCGAGTTGAAAAAAGCGCACGACCAGTTCCGGCCGATCCTGGAGCGCAGCGAAAAGACGTGAGCGAACTGACAGCCGTCCAGCGACTCGCCGTCGAGGTGGAGACCGCAAAGCACGCGTGGCGGCCGATCTCGTATTGGCCGTTCGTGATCCCGGCGATGATCGTGGTCCTCGCCGTCATCATCTTTCCCTGGGCGTATACGATCTGGATGAGCCTGCACGAATGGAAAGTCGGCTCGCAGCCGACCTTCGTCGGCTTTGCCAATTATCTCCGGCTGCCGTCGGACGCACGCTTCGTGGAATCGGTATGGCACACGCTGGTCTATACCGCGCTTTCCGTGGCGCTGCCGCTGATCCTTGGCACGCTGGCGGCTGTCATCTTCAACAGCAAATTTCCATTGCGCGGCTTCTTTCGTGGACTGTTCATCCTGCCGATGATGGCAACCCCGGTGGCGATCGCTCTGGTGTGGACGATGATGTTCCATCCGCAGCTTGGCGTTCTCAACTATTTGCTGGCGCTGGTCGGCCTGCCGCCGTCGCTGTGGGTCTTCCACCCCGCCACGGTGATCCCTTCGCTGGTGCTGGTGGAGACGTGGCAATGGACGCCCTTGGTGATGCTCATCGTGCTCGGTGGCCTCAGCGCGATTCCGTCCGAGCCCTATGAAAGCGCCCAGATCGACGGCGCCACGCCCTGGCAGACCTTCCGCTTCATCTCGCTGCCGATGATCATGCCGTTTCTGTTCATCGCCGCCATGATCCGCATGATCGACGCCGTCAAAAGCTTCGATATCATCTTCGCGATCACGCAAGGCGGCCCCGGCAGCGCCTCGGAAACCATCAACCTCTATCTCTACAGCGTCGCCTTCGTCTATTACGACGTCGGCTACGCCTCGGCGGTCGTGGTGGTGTTCTTCGCGCTGATCGTGGCCTTGGCCGGCGCGCTTCTGCACCTACGCCAGCGCACGCACTGGAACGATACCGGAGGCAGCGCCTGACCATGCGGACGCTTCTCAACAAGATCGGCCTGACATTTGCTGTCATCGTCATCGTCTCGCCGGCTGTATTGTTTTTCCTATGGATGCTGTCGCTGTCGATCAAATTCGAGATCGACAACGCCTCCTATCCGCCGGTCTTCATTCCCACCCGCTTCAACTGGGGCAACTACGCCGCGGTGCTGGAGTCCAAGCGGTTCGCGACCTATTTCTTCAACAGCCTGATCGTCACCGGTGCGGCCACCTTGTTCGCGCTGGTCGTGGGCGTGCCGGCCGGCTATGGCATCGCGCGTATGCGCGCGCGCAAAGCGGCGGTGGTGATCCTGATCGCCCGCATCACGCCCGGGCTGTCTTATCTCATTCCGCTATTTCTGATGTTCCAGTGGCTCGGCCTGCTCGGCACGCTGTGGCCGCAGATCATCATCCACCTGGTGGTGACCGTACCGATCGTGATCTGGATCATGATCGGCTACTTCGAGACGACGCCGATGGAACTCGAGGAGTCGGCGATCATCGACGGCGCCACACGCTGGCAGGTGTTTCGCCACGTGGCGCTGCCGATCGCGCGGCCCGGCATTGCCGTCGCCTTCATCCTCGCGGTAATCTTCTCATGGAATAACTTCGTATTCGGCATCGTGCTGGCCGGCCGCGAAACGCGCACCCTGCCCGTCGCCGTCTACAACATGATCTCCTTCGATCAGCTGAGCTGGGGGCCATTAGCGGCGGCCGCCTTGATCGTCACCCTGCCGGTGCTGCTGCTGACGGTTTTCGCGCAACGCCAGATCGTGGCGGGGCTGACAGCCGGCGCGGTGAAGTGACGACACTCTTGTGCCGTCATTCCGGAGCGCTCGCGGCGCCAGCCGCGTGCGAACCTCAGCCGCTCCAATTGGAGCGGCTGGGAATCCCGATATAGCTCCAAACATCTCGAGATTCCGGGTGCGCGCCATCCGGCTTTCGCCGTCTGTCGCATCCTGGAATGACAGTAGTCAATTCGCCACCACCAGTTTCCGTTCATCCCCTGTCGGCGCAGCCTCCTCCGCGCCCGCGATCAGCCGCTTCAATTCCGGAATGCACGAGCCGCAATTGGTGCCGGCCTTGAGCTGTGCGCCAATCTCCGCGGCGCTCCCGGCTCCCGTCGCAATCGCGTCGCAGATCGTGGTGCGTCCGACGCCGAAGCAGGCGCAGACGATCGGGCCAGCACTGGCGTGGCCATCCGCGGGTTTGCCGGACAACAGCAACCGGCGTTGCTCGTCATCGAGCGCACCGCTCGCAAACAGCGCCTTCATGGCGTCCCAATCGAGTGCGTCCTGCATGGGACCAATGAACAGGCAGGTCTCGATGCGGTCATCGACAAACGACACCGCGCGGAAAACGCTGCGGCTGGCGTCCTCGAATTCCGCGACGTCCTCACCCAGCAAAGGCTGCAGCCACGCGCGCCACGTTGCCAGATCGGCATTGGCAGAGATCAGGTAGCCGACGCCGCCGGTAACCGCCACGCGCGCCCATAGCGCCTTCTCCGGCAACGCCAGCGGCTTGCGCGACAACACAAAGCCGCGTTGCGCGAACGCAAAGGGCGCGATCGACACCGGCGTGGCCTTGTTCTCCGGCTGGCCCGAGAACGGATCGACAAATGGCGCCACCAGCGAACCGACGCGGGCAAAGGACGCGGTCTCGTCGTTCCAGTGGATCGGCGCGAACAGCATCCCGCGCTGCTGCCGCTCGCTGACCGCCACTTTCAGAATGCAGTGGCCGTATTCGGTCGTGAGCCTGGCGTGGCCGCCATCGGTCACGCCGCTGCGCACCGCGTCATCCGGATGGATTTCCACGAAGGGCTCCGGCAGATGCTGGCCGAGCCGCGGGCTGAGCCCGGTGCGCGTCATGGTATGCCACTGGTCGCGGACGCGGCCGGTGTTCAGCCGCAGCGGCCGCGTGGCGGAAATCTCGCTGCGCAGCGCCGGCATCTCGACCGCGATAAAGCGCGCGCGACGATCCCTGGTGTAGAAGCCGCCTTGCGCGAAAAAACGCGACTGCGGCTGCGTGGTGCCCTCGCGCACCGGCCATAGCACCGGCCCCATCGCCTCATAGCCCTCATCGGAGAGCTTCATCAGCCCGCCGATATTGAAATCGCGAAGGCCGTTGTTCTCGAATCCCGACAATGCGGCATGTTCACGAAAGATATCCGCGGCCGAATAGTAGTTGAACGATGCACCGAAACCGAGCCGCTTCGCAATCTCGCACAGGATCCACCAGTCCGGCATAGCCTCGCCAGCCGGCTTCAGGAACGCGCGCTGCCGCGACATCCTGCGCTCCGAATTGGTCACCGTGCCTGATTTCTCGCCCCAGGCCTGCGCCGGCAGCAGCACATGCGCACCGGCATTCACTGTGTCGTTCGAGCGCACGTTCTCCGACACCACGAATAGATCGAGCTTGCCCAGCGCCGCACGCACCGCGTCCGCATCCGGCAGAGACACCGCGGGATTGGTGCCGATCACCCACAACGCCTTGATCTCTCCACGGCCGATGGAATCGAACATCTTGATGGCCTTGAGGCCTTCATGGGTCGCAATGTGTGGCGCCTTCCAGAAGCGGCGGACACGGTCGATCTCGGCAGGCGTGAAGCCCATATGCGCGGCGAGCTGGTTGGCCAGGCCGCCGACCTCGCGACCGCCCATCGCGTTGGGCTGCCCGGTCAGCGAGAACGGCCCGGCGCCGACCTTGCCGATGCGGCCAGTCGCGAGATGACAGTTCAGGATCGCGTTGACCTTGTCGGTACCCTGCGCCGACTGATTGACGCCCTGCGAATACAGCGTCACCACGCGCGGCGTCTTGCGGAAAAGGTGAAAAAACGCCGCGACGTCGGCCTCGGCGAGGCCGGTCGCCAGCGCGGTGGCCGCAACGCTGCCGGCGATGTTTTTCGCGCGCGCCAGCGCCTCGTCGAATCCCGAGGTGTGAGCGTCGATATAGGCCTGGTCCAGCGCGCCATTGTCGGCAAGATGCGCCAGAAGCCCGCTGAACAGCGCCGTGTCCGTGCCCGGCTTGAGGCCGAGAAACAGATCGTCATCGGCCGCCGTATCGGTGCGGCGCGGGTCGATCACCACGATGCGCGCGCCGCGCGTCTGCTTGTTGGCCAGCATGCGCTGGTACAGCACCGGATGGCACCACGCCGCATTCGAGCCGACCAGCACCAGCAGGTCGGCCTCGTCGAGATCCTCGTAGCAGCCCGGCACGGTGTCGGCGCCGAAGGCGCGCTTGTGGCCGGCGACCGAAGAGGACATGCAGAGCCGCGAATTAGTGTCGACATTGGCGCTGCCGATGAAGCCCTTCATCAGCTTGTTGGCGACGTAATAGTCTTCGGTCAGCAACTGCCCGGACAGATAGAACGCCACCGAGTCCGGGCCATGCTCTTTGATAATGGAACGAAAGCGCTCCGCTGTGTGATCTAGCGCCGTGCTCCAGGCCACCTGCTGCATCGCACCGCTCTCGCTGCGGATCATCGGATGCAGCAGCCGCTCGCTCTGGCCCAGCGTCTCGCCAAGCGCAGAGCCCTTCGAGCACAGCCGGCCGAAATTGGCGGGGTGTTCGGTATCGCCAGCGATCGCGGCGCCACCGCTGCCGTCCGGCGTGGCCAGCACGCCGCAGCCGACGCCGCAATAGGGGCATGTCGTCTTCGTGGTGCGCAGGCCCGGATCGATCGCTGTCATCACGCCGCCTCGGCAAGCGCGCGGCCGAACATCATGTCCGATCGAAGGCGATCTATAGGCGCGCCGCTGCGGATCAGTTCGAGATACCACAATGCGTCCCGGGTATCGCCGACAAGCACCGCGCCTGTGAGCTGGTCGCCCGCGATCACCAGCTTCTTGTAGATGCCGCGGTGGATGTCATGCAGCAGCAGTGTCTCGCTTCCGTCCGCCGCCATGAAATCGCCAGCAGAGAACACGCTGACGCCGGATACTTTCAGATTGGTGGCGAGCACGCTGCCTGGATAGGCAGCCGCGCGGCCGGCGAGATGCCGCGCCAGAACTTTCGCCTGCTCGTAGGCTGGCTCCACGAGGCCATAGCAGGTGCCGCGATGTTCGGCGCATTCGCCGAGCGCGTAGATGCCCTCAGTGGCCGTCGCCATCCGGTCGTCGACCACGATGCCGCGGTTGACCGCGATGCCCGCGTCCCGGGCCAGCGATGCGTTGGGCCGGATGCCGGCGGCAAAAATCACCGCGTCGGCCGCAAGCCTGCGGCCGTCCTTCAGCTCGACGCCTTCCACACAGCCATCGCCATAGATGGTCGCGGTGTTGGCCTCCAGCAGCACCGTGACGCCCTTGCGCTCGACCTGCGTCTTCAGCAGCGCCGCCGCGGCGGCATCGAGTTGCCGCTCCATCAGCCGGTCCATCAGATGGATCAGGGTCACGCTGGCGCCGGCTTTGGCGAGACCGTACGCCGCTTCCAGCCCGAGCAGCCCACCGCCGACCACCACGACGCGCTTGTTCTGCGCGGCCAGCGTCAGCAGTCCGTCGACATCGCGGCTGTCGCGAAACGTGTGCACGCCGGAGAGTTCCGCGCCGGGCACCGGCAGCCGTAGCGCGGATGAGCCGGTGGCGAACACCAGTTTCGAGAACGGCACGCGCTTGCCGCAGGCAGTGAGCACCTCGCGCGCCGCCATATCGATGGCGATCGCGGTCGAGCCATATTTCAGCGTCACGCCGCGGTCGCGCCACCACGAAGCCGGGCGCAGCTCGATCTCGTCATGCGTCGCTTCACCGGCCAACACCGAGGACAGCAGCACGCGGTTATAGGCCAGCCGCGGCTCATCGCCGATCACGGCGATCGCGTAACGGCCGAGCGCGCACTGGGCGAGTTCATCGACCAGCCGTGCCGCCGCCATGCCGTTGCCGATGATAACCAGCGCTTCGCTCATATTCGTTCCTTATTCGGCGGCTTGCGCGCCGCTATTCGCTTCGGAAATCATGTAGCCGGACAGCGTGCCGTAGGCCGCGGACCAGGCCTCTGCAACATCGGACGTCCACGCATCGCCTAGCCCCTTCTCCAGCGTCCACAGCAACGCCGATCCGACGATCGGATAGTGCTCGGCCGTGACGCCGTAGTTGACGTGTCTCTTGGCCAACTTGCTGGCGGCGGGCAGCACGGTTTCCAGCCGCGTAAGGCCGGTGACGACGACGCCGAGCGTCGCCATCAGCATGCGGCGCTGATCCGCCATGTCGCCGCGAAACATCGGCTTCACGTCAGGCGCGATCTCGAACAGGCGGTCATAGAACAGCACCGCGGCCTGATCGGCGATCGGTGCGACCTTGGCAAAACTTTCCTGAACCATTTTGATTTGCTGCGGTGTCATGGCATTCCCCCTATGCTGGCATTGGCTGACGAAGGATCAAGTGATCGAAAGCGATGGCACCGTCAGTGCCACCGTCGTTGCGAGGAGCCCTTGCGACGAAGCAATCCAGTCATCGCTTGTGGCTTTCTGGATTGCTTCGCTTCGCTCGCAACGACGAACGCAACTCTGTCGCCCAGATTTATGCCGCCTCGACGAACTTGTGTCGCTCGTACAGGAACTCCAGCACGCGCTTGCGGCATTTGAGATAGGTCGCGTCGCTCGCCAGTTCGAGCCGTTTTCGCGGACGCGCGAGCGGCACGTCGAGCACCTCTCCGATGGTGGCGCTGGGGCCGTTGGTCATCATCACGATGCGGTCCGACAGCAGCACGGCTTCATCCACATCATGGGTGATCATGACGATGGTGTTGCCTAGCTTCTGGTGCAGCGCCATCACCGAATCCTGCAGATGCGCGCGGGTCAAGGCATCCAGCGCGCCAAACGGTTCGTCGAGCAGCAGCACTTTCGGCTCCATCGCCAGCGCGCGTGCAATGCCGACGCGCTGCTTCATGCCGCCGGAGATTTCGGAAGGGCGCTTGTCCTTGGCGTGGGTCATCTGCACCAGATTTAGATTGTGCATGATCCAGGCCGCGCGCTCCGCTCTGGTCTTCGATTTGGCGAACACCTTGTCGACGCCAAGCTGGACGTTCTGATAGACGGTGAGCCACGGCAACAGGCTGTGGTTCTGGAACACAACGGCCCGGTCCGGCCCCGGCGAGTTGACCTCACGATTCTCCAGCAAAACGCCGCCCATCGTCGCCGTCGTCAGACCAGCGATAATGTTGAGCAATGTGGATTTACCGCAGCCGGAATGGCCGATGATCGAGACGTATTCGCCCTGGGTCAGCGTCAGGTTGATGTCCTTCAGCACTTCGGACGAGACGTTGCCGCGGGTGAACACCTTGTCGATGTGATCGAGTTTCAGATAGGGCTTCATGCGATGTTCCTTAAGCGACCGGGTTCTTAACTGACGGAGGTGCCGTGGGTAACGAGCTTGCCGAGGCCGGCGATCATGCGGTCGAGGATGAATCCGATGATGCCGACATAGAACAGCGCCAGGATGATCTCGCTGATGTGGCTGGAATTCCAGGCGTCCCAAATGAAGAAGCCGATGCCGACGCCGCCGATCAGCATTTCAGCGGCGATGATGGCGAGCCACGACAGGCCGATACCGATGCGCAGGCCGGTGAAGATGAAAGGCGCCGCCGAGGGCAGCATCACCTTCCAGAAGAACTCAAGCGGATTGAGCTGCACGACGGCGGCGACGTTGCGATAGTCCTGCGGAATGTTGCGGATGCCGACCGCGGTGTTGATGATGATCGGCCAGATTGAGGTGATGAAAATCACGAAGATCGCGGACGGCTGGCCATCGCGGAAGGCGGCGAGCGCCAGCGGCAGCCAGGCCAGCGGCGGGATGGTGCGCAGCACCTGGAAGATCGGATCGAGCCCTCGCATCGCCCAGACCGACTGGCCGACCAGCGTGCCGAGCGCGATGCCGACTATCGCGGCCAGCGAATAACCCAGCGCCACGCGTTGCAGACTGGCAGAGAGATGCCAGTACAGACCCTTGTCGATGCCGCCGTGATCGAAGAACGGATCGAAAATCAGTTCCTTGGTGTCCTGATAGACCTTGGAGGGCGGCGGCAGGGTCGAGCCTGCGCGTCGGCATACCAGCTCCCAGAACACCATCAGCAGCGTGAAGACGACCAGCGGCGGGATCACCCGCACCGCTGCCTCCTTCGCCATCTTGGCGTATTTCTCGGTGTTGACGGGCTGCTTCGGAGACAGCACGACGCTCGCCACCGGCGGCTTCGCCAGTGCCGTTGCCGGCTCGGTCTTGATAGCTTGCATGTTCATCGCACTGATCTCCGTCATTTCAGTCAGGCTCGCGTCGGTCTCAGACTTCGACGCGCTTGATGGCGAGCGACTTCAGATAGGCGGCGGGGTCTTCGGGATCGAACACCTTGCCGTCGAAGAAAGTCTCCTTGCCCCGCGACGTCGAGGCCGGCAGCGCTGCGCCCAACTCCTTGGCGGCTTCTTTCCAGAGATCTTCGCGGTTGACCTTGGCAATCAGCGCCCTGGAGTCGAAGCCCGCATCATATTTGCCCCAGCGGATATCCTCGGTCATGAACCAGAGGTCGTGGCTCTGATAGGGATATGAGGCGAAGTCATCCCAGAACTTCATGATGTGCGGCGAGTTCTCGACAACGCGGCCGGTGCCGTAATCGAATTTTCCCTTGACGCGGTCGGTGACGTCTTCCACCGGGCAGTTGATCCACTGGCGCTTGGCGTTGATGGCGGCAACCTCGTCGCGGTTCTCGGCTTTCTCGCACCACTGCTGCGCTTCCATCACCGCCATCAACAGCGCTTTGGCGGCCTTCGGGTTCTTGTCCACCCAGGCCGCGCGCATGCCGAGCGACTTCTCCGGATGCTTGTTCCAGAGTTCGCCGGTGGTGATCGCGGTGTAACCGATGTTCTGGTGAATCAGCTGCAGATTCCACGGCTCGCAGACGCAGAAGCAATCCATGGTACCAACTTTCATGTTGGCGACCATCTGCGGCGGCGGCACCACGATGGTTTCGATGTCCTTGTCGGGATCGATGCCGCCGGCGGCCAGCCAGTAGCGGATCCACAGATCGTGCGTGCCGCCCGGGAACGTCATCGCCGCCTTGATCGACTTGCCCGAGGCTTTCTTCTTGTCGAGCGCTGCCTTGAACGGCGCGGTGTCCAGGCCGACCTTCACATCGGCGTATTCCTTGGCGACAGAGA
The DNA here is from genome assembly GCF_028290495.1 of Tardiphaga sp. Taxonomy (GTDB): domain Bacteria; phylum Pseudomonadota; class Alphaproteobacteria; order Rhizobiales; family Xanthobacteraceae; genus Tardiphaga. Next base: position 17,859 of record NZ_JAQGJT010000151.1, on the reverse strand, counting down.
TGCTCTGCCCATTGAGATTCAGCCGCGCCAGAATGTACATCGGCGTCGGCACGTTGTTCTGCGTCACCTTGCCGGACGAGATCAGGTAAGGCATCGGCGTCAGGATATGCGCGCCATCGATGCCGTTGCCTTCGGAGCCGAGCACGAGGTTGTCGCGCGTGGTGCCCCATGAGGCCTGCTTTAATACTTCCGTGTCCGGCAGACCGTATTTGGCGAAGATGCCCTTTTCCTTGGCAACGAACAGTGGCGCTGCGTCGGTCAGCGCGATGAAGCCGAGCTTGGCGCCCTTCACTTCGGGACCGGCACCCTGCGCAAAGGCGCCAGCCGGGAAGTGCAGTCTGGCGGCCGCGAGGAGTGCAGCCGTTCCGGTGGCGGCCTTCAGAAGCTGGCGGCGGCTCAATTTGCGGCTGGGCGTCTGGGTCTCTGACTTCGTCATCGTCGCGGTCGTCCTTTCGTGGGCTGCTGCCACCGGCACCGCTTGCCCTCCGTCGCAGTGCCGTTCGAACCGAAAGGCAAAAGGACATAGCGGCGCGTCTGGGGGAGGCCCCCATGATGGCAATGCGGCTGGTGATGGATGGTGACGGCTACAATGGCGTCGATAAGAACTATTCAAACTTCGTGCCAGATCGCCGCGACGCGAGAATTCTATTCTTTACAAACAGTTAGGCTGCTGCACAGGCACCCTAACTGTCGTCCTGACGCATCCAAAAATTGCGAAGCGCTCAATTGTTGTGCGACGCACTCGAAACAAGCAGATCTGCCGACGGTGTTATTTTACAGCCGCCGGCAGGATGGGTATCGATGTTAAGAGGAGCGCCAATGCCACCACCGAGCGGACCTGACGATGCCCCACCCCGACGCCAGCCATGACCCCATCCCCGCCGCCTTGCGCGACGCCGCGACCACGCTGAAGGCCGCCATCGTGGTGTCGGCCGCAGCCATCCTGTCACAGGCCGACGCCGACCTCCGCGCCAATGCCGCCGCCGCCGTCGAGCACTTCGATTCCTTCGGGCGAAAACTCGACACGCTGCGCACCAATTCGCTCAACGACCGTATCAGCGTGGTCGCCAGCAAGACGGATATCGCCAAGACCACCCTGTTCGAGGTGGTCGGCAGCGCCGAACGCGAGGGGCTTGCGACCTTCGCCGAGCGCGTCGGCGAACTCGGCCAGGCGTTCAACGAGGTGATGGCGCAAGCAGGCCTCGCGTCGACGCCGCCGTTTCAATTCGACCAGTTCTTCCTGGAGAGCATGCACGACCTCGGGCAACGCGACTGGAGCGACGCCGGCTGAGCGGTGTCCGCGCGGCAACAGGCGTTGCCTTGAGTGCATCATGCCGTCTCGTTGTCCTGCATTTGCCATAGCGATGCTATCGCGCGATCATATCCGCTGGCGCGACAATCTCCGCGCGATACAAATCCCGGTGGCAGAGCGGCATCCGTAAAATGGTCTGGCAACAAACGTTGGAGTGACGTTGAAAATGCTGCGAAAGAATTCGCTATCCGCCCCCGCGCCTGAACAGACCGGTATGTCCCCTGCTGCATTGGCCCGCATCGACGCGCATCTGAAACGCAACTATATCGATGCCGGACGCTTTCCCGGCACGCAGTTGCTGGTCTGGCGACGCGGCCAGATCGCGCACCATGCCGTTCAGGGCTTCGCTGATATCGAACGCCAACGCGCACTGGCTGACGACAGCATTTTCCGCATCTATTCGATGACCAAGCCGATCACTTCAGTCGCTTTCATGATGCTGGTGGAAGAAGGCCGCGTCGCGCTCGACGAGCCCGTCCACAAATACATTCCGGAATGGGCCCACCTTGGCGTGTACCAGGCCGGCGTAACTGCGCCGTTCCTGACCAGACCGCCGGCGCGGCCGATGCTGGTGATCGACCTGTTGCGCCACACCTCGGGGCTCACTTACGGCTTCCAGCAGCGCAGCAATGTGGACGCGGCCTATCGGGCGCTGAAAATCGGCGAGATCGAGAAGGCCGGCACGATACAGTCCATGATCGAGGATCTGGCAAGCATTCCGCTGGAATTCTCACCCGGCGACGCTTGGAATTATTCGGTGTCCACTGACGTCATCGGCTATCTCATTGAGAAGATCGCTGGCCAGCCGCTCGACCAATTTTTGCAACAGCGCATCTTCGCCCCGTTGGGGATGACCGATACCGGCTTCTTCGTGCCGCCCGACAAGGCGCACCGCCTGGCCGCCTGCTATGCCGCGGACGGCCGCGGCGGCATGGTACTGCAGGACGATCCCCGCACCAGTTCGTTCCTCGAACAGCCGTCGTTCATCTCCGGCGGCGGCGGGCTCTGCTCGACAGCAGCCGACTATCTCACCTTCTGCCGCGCGCTGCTCAATCGCGGCGAAATCGACGGCGTGCGCCTGCTCGGCCCGAAGACGCTGGCGCTGATGACATCCAACCATCTGCCGGGCGGCCGCGACCTCACGGAAATGTCCAAGTCGCTGTTCTCCGAGGCCACCAACGCCGGCGTTGGATTCGGCCTCGGCTTCTCGGTAACGATGGATCCGGCCAGCACCATGATCGCGGGCAGCGCCGGCGAATACGCCTGGGGCGGCGCTGCCAGCACGGCGTTCTGGATCGACCCCGCCGAGGAGCTAATCGTAATCTTCATGACCCAGCTGCTGCCGTCCAGCGCCTATCCGGTACGACGTGAATTGCGAAGCATGGTGTGTGCGGCGATCACCGAGAGCAACCTGTGACACCTCGCCGCAAGCGGTCATGACCAGTCCAACCCGCCCGACAGGTCGCGGCGTCGAGCACCGTTCTGATAAACGGAACGCCACCCTGCTGCATCGTGAAGTTGGCCGGTAAATTGGGAAGCGGCCGGTATTCGCGGGAGATCCGTGGTGACGATGGTACCAGACCGACAGGTGGAAACGCCTGGTATCACCGATGCCAACATCGATCATCCGATTGCATCGTGCTCACATTCGCGCGGCACATTGAAACCTCGTTTCGGCAGCAACGTATCAATTATGAAAGCACAACATCGTGATGCACCTTATGGGCCGCACCGCCGTTAAAGGGTAACTGAAACTACAACGTGCGTCGATCCAAAGCCCTGTGATGCGAACGGCTGTCAACAGTGATCGCGTGGGCTGAGTCACACGGGATCGGCATCAGAACTGCAGAGACGTGTCTTTTGCATTTGCTGCGACAATTGTACCCACGAATTGATTTAAATCGTCGGCGGCGGTTTGGTTTGAAAGCGCACAGCAACCAGATACCTGCGCATCATCTGCAGCTCTATTCGGTTTCGCCAAATTTGTTGTTTCATGAATTTTTTTAGTGAAAAGATGAATTCATCCATTCCCGCGATCTCTGGCTGTGTATAAGAGCGAGCCTCGGCCAAGTGGGCCGGGGAGATTACCACGGTAAACAAAGCAATCAAAAAAAGCTAAAATTTTCCGTCTAAACAAACTGAATGGTGACGAATGAAGCAGCGTAGTGCCGGCAAACCCGACATCGAGATGGGCAAGAGAATCCGTCTTCGTCGTGTTGAGCAGAAAATTTCACAGGCGGATTTGGGCGAACAGTTGGGCGTCAGTTTCCAGCAGGTCCAGAAGTACGAAAAAGGCGTAAATCGCGTTGGCGCAGCCCGTCTGCAGCAGATTGCGACCGCGCTCGACGTGCCGGTGACGTTCTTCTACGACGGCGACGGCAAGACCCGCGAAGTCGAAAGCTTGCTGTTCCTGGACAGCGCATTCAGCCTGCGCCTGCTGCGGGCCTACAGCCGCATCAAGAGCCAGACCGTGCAGCGCCAGATGGTCGCCCTGATGGAATCGATCGCGGACGAAGAGAAGCTGCCCGCCTAAGACAGTTAACTTTTCTGATTCGCTAAATCAGATAGCTTTCTTCCTGATTGAGAAGACCCTACCCCGATCATGGCGTGCCGCGGCACGCCTTGACGCCCCGAGGTGGCAGGTTTGTTGCTCTGTTCTCCAAGCGAACGGAGAACCAATCATGGCGTCGCAGTCGGCATCGAAATGCAGCGCAAACCGCTGTATCATTCGCTTTTCGTGCAGGTGCTGGCCGCTCTGCTGCTGGGCATCGGAATTGGGGTGGCCTCGCCCGACTTTGCGGTGGCCTGAAATTCTTCAGCGACGCCTTTCTCAAGCTGATCTCGATGATCGTGGCGCCGATCGTGTTCTGCGTCGTCGTGCACGGTATTGCCGGCGCCGGCGACCTCAAGAAAGTCGGCCAGCGTCAAGGCGCTAGTCCATTTCGAGGTCATGACCACCGTGGCGCTGGTGGTCGGGCTGCTGCTTGCCTACCTATTCGGCGCCGGCCACGGCATGAACGTCGACACCGCCACGCTGGATGCCAAGGCGCTGGGCAACTACACCGACAACGCCCATAAATTGCAGGGCGGCGGCATCTGCAGCTTCTTGCTCAACATCATCCCGACCACCTCGTTCGACGCGCTGGCGCGCAACGATATGCTGCAGGTGCTGTTCTTCGCGATCCTGTTCGGCACCAGCATGGCGCTGGTCGGCGGCGATAAAGCCGCCCGCATCACCGCTTTCATCGACGACGTCTCGATCGTGCTGTTTCGCGTCGCCACCGTCGTGATCGGCGCTTGGGAAGGCGACCTCGACCATGCCAAGGCCAAAAGTGTGCTGGATGGCGAGGAACTGGTCGACGTGACGGCGGGGTGATTGAATGTCTTGTCCCGGACACGAAGCGATACTGCGTATCGCATCGCATCCGGGGCATGGATGCCGCTACGGCGTCAGCACTGCGCGGCCGACCAGTCTGCCGGCCTTCAGATCGTTCAGCGCCGCATTGGCCTGCTCGAACGGCAGCGTGATCACCGGGATCGGCGCGATCTTCTTGCTGCGGACAAGGTCGAGCAATTCCTGCGTCTCGCGGAGATTGCCGACATAGCTGCCCTGGATCGTCAGCGCCTTGATCGGGATCAGGGGCAGCGCAAAGGTCGCGCCGCCGCCGAACAGGCCGACGATGATCAGCTTGCCGCCCTTGGCGAGACAGTCGAAGCCGAGCTGCGTGGTGGCGCTGTTGCCGACCAGATCGATCACCGACAGAATCGGGCCGCCGGCGCTCTGCATCAGTTGAGCCAGCGCATCGGGAGCGGCACCATCGATGGCGGCCAGCGCACCGGCCTGCAACGCGGCCTCGCGCTTGCGGGCATCGATATCGACGACGATGGCTCCCATGCCGCCCAACGCTTTGAGCAGCGACAGCGCCATCAGGCCAAGACCGCCGGCGCCGAAGATCACGATCGGGTTGCCGAGGTCTTTCTCGACCTTCTTCAGCGCGCTGTAGGTGGTGACGCCCGAGCAGGCGTAGGGCGCGGCGGTGACCGGATCCATGCCCTGAAGGTCAAGCAGATAGCGCGGATGCGGCACCAGCATGTGATCGGAATAGCCGCCGTCGCAATGGACGCCGAGCGAGTTCGGCTTCAAGCACATGTTCTCGTCGCCCGCGAGGCAGGTCGCGCATTTCCCGCAACCGATCCACGGATAGACCAGCGCAATATCGCCAATCTTCACGCCGGGCTCGTTCTGCGCGTCCGGCCCGAACGCCAGCACTTCGCCGACGGTCTCATGGCCCATCGTGCGCGGCAGCGACACACCGCGATCCTTCAGCGACAGCGGCTTGCGGCCATGGCCGAGATCGTAGCCGCCTTCCCAGATATGCAGATCGCTGTGGCAGACGCCGGCAGCCTTGACGCGGATCAGCACCTGCGTGCCGGTCGGCTGCGGCGTGTCCATTTCCGCCAGTTCGAGCGGGGCATTAAAGTCGGTGACCTGATAGCTCTTCATGGCGTCTTTTCTCCAGAAAGTATTCTTGTTGTTGAAGGTTAGGCCGATGCCTGCGCGCTCTGGATCGCGTTCCAGATTTTCAGCGGCGACAGCGGCGTGTTCAGCTGGGTGATGCCCAGACCGCTTAGCGCGTCGAGCACGCCGTTGGTGATGCAGGGCGGCCCGCCGATCGCGCCGGATTCGCCGCAGCCCTTGGCACCGATTGGATTTGTGACGCAGGGCGCCGAGCCGTCGAGCGTGACCGACAAAGGCGGCACATCGGATGCACGCGGGATGCAGTAATCCTGATAGCTGGCGGTCAGGAGTTGCCCCTCGGCGTCGTAATGCACGCCTTCATAGAGCGCCTGGCCGATGCCCTGCACGACGCCGCCATGCACCTGCCCGGTGACCAGCATCGGATTCACCGCGACGCCGACATCGTCCACCGTGGTGTATTTCACCACAGTGGTGATGCCGGTCTCCGGATCGATCTCGACCTCGCAGATATGCGTGCCGTTCGGCCAGGTCGGGCCATCGGCCACGCCGGTGGATTCGACGCTGAGCTCCGCGTCCTTCTCCGCCTTGGCGATCTCGAAAAGGCCGATCCGCTTGTCGGTGCCGACCACGGTGAGGAAGCCAGCTGAATATTCGATATCGTCGACCGAGGCTTCCAGCATCTGCGAGGCCTTCTCGCGGGCCTTGGTGATCATGTCCTGCGCCGAAACCACCGCCGCGGTGCCGCCGACGAACAGCGAGCGCGAACCGACGCTGCCCATGCCGACAATGACGTCGGTGTCGCCCTGAATCACGTCGATCTTGTCCATGCCGATGCCCAGCGATTCCGCCACCAGCTGCGAATAGGCGGTCTGCAGTCCCTGCCCCATCGCCTGGGTGCCCGAATGCAGGATGACGCGGCCCTCACTGGTGGCGCGCAGCGTCACGGTCTCCTTGGTGCCGGGACCACCCGTCCATTCGATATAGCTGGTCAGGCCGCGCCCATAGAGCAGGCCCTTCTTCTTCGCCGCCTTCTTGCGCGCGGCAAAGCCGTCCCAGTCGGACAATTCGGACGCGCGCTCCAGCATGTGCGCGAAGGCGCCGCTGTCATAGGTCTGGCCGACCGCGTTCTTGTAGGGAAACTGCGTCGGCTTGATGTAGTTGACCTTGCGGATCGCCCGCGGATCCATGCCGATCTGGCGCGCGGCGGCGTCCATCAGGCGCTCCATGATGAACACGGCCTCAGGCCGCCCGGCGCCGCGATAGGCGCCGACCGGCGCGGTGTGCGTCATCACCGCCTTGATATCGTAATGCACCAGCTGCAGGTCATAGACGCTGGTCTGCACGAACGGGCCAAGCACCAGCGGAATGATCACGCCGGTGGGAGAAATGTAGGCGCCGGTGCCGCCGATCGACTTCACGCGGTAGGCCTGAATGCGGCCTTTGGCGTCGAGCGCGATCTGCGCGGTCGAGGTCAGGTCGCGGCCGTGGGTGCCACCGACGAAGTCGTCGGTGCGGTCGCCGCGCCAGCGGATCTTGCGACCAAGCTGCACCGCGGCGTAAGCGACGATGCCGTCTTCCGGATACAGGCTGGTCTTCTGGCCAAAGCCGCCACCGATATCGCCGACCACGACGCGGATGCTGTCCTTCGGTCGCTTCAGAATCGCATCCGCGAGAATGTCGCGGGTCGAGGCCGGCGTCTGGCTCTGCACGAACAAGGTCAGCCTGCCGGACTTCTTGTCGACTTCGGCGATGGTGCTGCGCGGCTCCATCGCGGAGGGAATCAGGCGCTGGCTGGTGATGTCGAGCGAGACGACGTGCTCGGCCGCCGCAAAGGCAGCGTCCACCTTGGCGGCATCGCCATAGCTCATTACGGCGGCGATATTGTCCGGCGCGTCCGGCCACACCGTTGGCGAACCGGGCTCCGCGGCCGTGGCGAGATCGACCACCGCCGGCAGCACTTCATAGGTGACGTCGATGGCTTCAGCCGCGAGCTGCGCCTGGCTGCGCGAGGTCGCGACGATGGCAGCCACCGATTCCCCGGCGTAGCGCACGGTCTCATGCGCCAGCAGCCGGCGCGGCGGAAAGGTCGCGGGCGAGCCGTCGGGCCGTTTGAAGATCGGCAGCGTCGGCAGCGTGCCTACATCCCCGGCGACCAGATCGGCGCCGGTGTAGATCGCCTCGACGCCCGGCATCGCCTTTGCGGCGGTGGTGTCGATGGATGTGATCTTCGCGTGCGCATGCGGCGAGCGCAGCACATGCAGCCACAGCGCGCCGTCTTCCGGTTTGTCGTCGATGAACAGGCCCTTGCCCGTGAGAAGTCGCTGGTCCTCGAGGCGCTTGGGCGACAGACCAGCGCCAAAACGCAAATTGCCGGGCAGAATGTTCATTAGGAGGTCCTTTGGCAGACAGGCTGTGGATTCGTTCTAGCCCATAAGCCTCACAGCCGCCAACAGCGCCGGCGCATGTCAGCCGATCTCCCGCAGCAGCGTTTCAATCACCTTGCGTTCGTCCGCAGTGAGCGCCGCCTGCGGCGCTATGGGATCACCGACCTCATAGCCCTGGATCGAAAGCCCGGTCTTGATGCAGGCCGCCAGATTGTATTTCGCAAAAGCCTCGTTGAACCGCCACAGCCTGCGCTGCAGCGCCATCGCTTCATCCCAACGACGTGCCTTGCACAGATCGTATAGCTCGACGCTCTGCTTCGGCGCCACGCAAGCCGGCCCCGCCATCCAGCCAACGCCGCCGATCAGCATCACCGCGGCGGGAATATGCGCGGACGCCGCGAACACTTCGAGATCGCTGCCGCAGCGGTTGATGATCGACAGCAACCGCCCGGTGTTGGTCGAGGCATCCTTGATGTAGCGGATCCGCGGATGCTCGGCGAGCCGCGCCACCACGTCGAGGGTGAGGTCGGAGCGCTGGAATTGCGGATTGGTGTAGATCACCACGGGGATATCGACGGCATCCGCAATGGCGCGGAAATAGGATTCGACCTGCGCGTCCTTGAGCGGGAAATACGCCTCCAGAATCGCCAGGATGCCGTCGGCGCCGAGCTTCTGGTACGATTTCGCCTGCGCCACCGCATCCACCGTCGAGGTCGAGGCGACACCGGCCACCACCGGCACCCGGCCCCTCGCGGCCTCGATCGTCGCCTGCACCACCGTGCGGCGCTGCTCGCGGCCAAGATAGGCGATCTCCCCCGTCGAGCCGAGCGGCGTCAGGCCGTGCACGCCGGATCCGATCAGGTCGTCACACAGCCGGCCAAGCACGTCGGTGCGAATTTCTCCTTCCGGGTCGGTCGGCGAAACCAGATAGGGAAACACACCGTGGAAATTCACCGTGTTCGCGGTCACGTCTTGTCTCCCAGGGTGACGCCGGCCAGCTTCTCGCTGAGCCTGGCGATCGCGGTGTGGTCCTCGCCCTTGCCGAGGGTCGCGGCAGCACTCGCCCACATTTCGCGGCACAAAGCCGCAAACGGCGTCGGCACAGCGTTGTCGCGACCGACCTCGAGCGCGATCGAGAGGTCCTTGACCATCAGATCGAGCCCGAAGCCGCTGTCGAATTTTCGCGACAGCACGAACTGCTTGAGCTTCTTCTGCGTGGTGTTGTTCATGCCGGTGGAAGCATTGAGCACGTCGGTCATGACAGCGGGATCGAGCCCGAACTGCTGGCCGATGACCAGCGCCTCGACCGCGATCAGGAAGCCGCCGGCCGAGACCAGATTGTTGAGCGCCTTCATCGCCTGCCCCGATCCGACCGGCCCGATGCGGTGGATCGTGTTGCCCATCGCCCGCAACAGAGGATCGACACGATCGAGCGCCGCGGGATCGCCGCCACTCATGATGGCGAGTTCGCCCGTAATCGCACGCGACACGCCGCCTGACACGGGGGCGTCCAACACGGTAATTCCGAGCGGCTCCAACTCCGCCGCGATCTTCTGCGTCGCCGCCGGTGCCCCCGAACTCATGTCGATCACGATCTGGCCCGGGCGCAGCCGGCTGCGGATCGCATCGATGATGCCCACGACATGCGCCGAGGTCGGCACCATCGTGATGATGACATCGGCGCCACCGGCCGCTGCGGCGACATCCGCCGCCGCTACGCCACCGATTCTGGCTGCGAAATCATCCGCACGCCCCGGCACGGCGTCACTCACCGCAACCTCGAAGCCGGCCTGCTGCAATCGCGCGGCCATCGGCCAGCCCATATTGCCGAGGCCGATGAAAGCGATCCGGCGGAGCGCGGCGCTCATTCGGCTGCGGCCTTGCCGAGCGCGCCTTCCGCCTTCAGCACTTCATGGGCGGCCTTGAAGGCCTCCAGGCCGGCGGGAATGCCTGAATACACCGTGGCGTGCAGCAGGATTTCCTTGATCTCCTCGACGGTGACGCCATTGGTCAGCGCGCCCTTGACGTGCAGCTTCAGCTCGTTCGGCGCCTTCAGCGCGGTCAGCATGGCCAGATTGAGCATGCTGCGCGTCTTGCGGTCGAGTCCGGGCCGCGTCCAGGCGTAGCCCCAGCACCATGACGTCGTGATGTCCTGGAACGCCATCATGAAATCGTCGGCGCGGGCGATGCTGCCGTCGACATAATCCTTGCCGAGTACCTCGCGCCGAACCTCAAGGCCCTGCTTGAAAATCTCGCTGTCGCTCATGGCGTCCTCCGGTTGTTGAAGTCTTGTTGGCAAGACCTTCGGAAGCCGGCGAGCGATTGTCAACGGCGGCAAGGGAACAGCAGGCGTGCGCGCGGGCCCCTACCCCTTCGCTTTAAAGTCCTCGATCAGCCGCAGCAGCACCCGCGCGCCAGCTTCGGCGTCGGTGAGATCGACGTGCTCGTCCGGGTGATGGCTGATGCCGCCGCGGCAACGCACGAACAGCATCGCGACGTCGGCTATGTCAATCATCGCCATGCCGTCATGGCCGGCGCCGCTCGGCAGCTCGAATACGCGATAGCCCTCGGCCTTCACCGCCTCCGCTACTTGCTTTTGCAGCCACGGCGCGCAAGGCACGGTGCGATTTTCATGGGTGACGTTGATCTCCAGCGTCAGATGACGCCGCTTCACGATTTCCTCGATCTGGCGGACGATGTCCGCCACCGCCAGCTTGCGATAGGAATCGCGGGGGCTGCGGATGTCGATGGTGAACGACACCATGCCCGGGATCACATTGGTCGCGCCGGGCATCGCATTGATGTAGCCGACGGTGCCGACCAGCCCGTCGCGGTCGGTCGCGCAGAATTCCTCGATCGCAACGATGCACTCCGCCGCGCCCGCCAGCGCGTCGCGGCGCAGCGCCATCGGCACCGTGCCGGCGTGGCCGGCCATGCCGCGCAACTCGACCGCCAGCCGCGTCGCGCCGGCGATCGCGGTGACGACACCGACCGGCAGCTTCTTCGCCTCCAGCACCGGCCCCTGTTCGATATGCAGTTCGACATAGCCGAGCAATTCGCTCGGCGCGCGCGCAGCCGCGCCGACATGGTCGGGATCGAGCCCGAACGCCCGCATCGCCTCGTACATCCGGATGCCTGTCTTGTCCTTGCCGCCCAGCGCGCTCTCGTCGAACGTGCCAGCGATGGCGCGGCTGCCGAGCAGCGTCGAGGCGAAGCGCACGCCCTCCTCGTCGGCAAAGCCGGTGACTTCCAGGGCGAACGGCAACTTCTTGCCACGCCGATGCAGGTCGCCGACGCAGGCGATCGCGGTGATGATGCCAAGCGGGCCGTCCCAGCGGCCGGCATCGCGCACGGTGTCGTAATGCGAGCCAAGCATCAGGCATGGCAGACCCGGCCGCTCGCCTTCGTAGCGCCCGCAGACATTGCCGATCGCATCGAGATGGGCTGCCATCCCGGCGTCGCGCATCCAGCCCATGATCAGTTCGGCGGCGGCGCGGTGCTCCGGTGTCAGGAAAATCCGCGTGATATTGTCCGGCATCTCGGAAATGGCGGCGAGCGCGTTGATACGATCGACAATCTCTGCGCCGAGCGACACGGCCGGGGCGACTTTCGCTTCCATCGCAATCATGCTTCTTTGGTGGTCGCGGCCGGGCCGCGATGAGGAACGTTTCGCAGCCAGTGTAATTCGGCGAACGGTTTCTGGCGAATCCGCGCAGCATCCGATCTCCAAGCGAACAGACGACAGAGGCAACGATGGACGAACAGGAAAATCGCGACGAATTCTACCTCCGCCGTTCGTTCGACGCCAGCCGCCGCGCCGTGGCCAACGGCAATCATCCGTTCGGCGCCGTACTGGTCGATTCCGGCGGCAAGCTGTTGCTGGAGGCCGAGAACGGCTTCATGCCGTCGCATGACGGCACCGCGCATGCCGAACGACTGCTGTGCACGGCGGCGGCCACCACCCTGCCCGCCGAAATTCTGGCACGCAGCACGCTATACTCCTCTGCCGAACCCTGCGCGATGTGCGCCGGCGCAATCTACTGGGTTGGCATCGGCCGCGTCGTATTCGGCCTCGGCGAAGCCAGGCTGAAGGCGATCACCGGCGCGCATCCGGAAAACCCGACCCTCGATTTGCCCTGTCGCACGGTCTTCGCCGCCGGTCAGAAGTCGATCGAAGTGATCGGCCCACTGCTGGAAGACGAGGGCGCCGCATTGCATGAGGGCTTCTGGGCGGCGCAGAAATAGCCGGCTGTCGTCGCGGCCTTCGCGGGGACGACAGCCCGGCGTGCGATAACTTCAAACGAAAATGGCGCCGCGATATCTCGCAGCGCCATCGATCGCTAAAGGTCAGCCCGGATCAGAACTTGACGGTGATGCCCGAGTAGAGCGATTCCTCGGTGCAGGTATTGGTGCTGCGGCCAGCCAGGGTGCAGACGCCCGGCGCGGCATTGTGGTCGAGGCCGAACTTGTTCTGCCAGTAGCGGTAGGCCACCCAGACGTCGACATTGTGCGAGTACTTGTCGCCCCAGATCGCCTTGCTGACGTCCATCGTCAGGCGGATCGGCTCGGAGTTGAGTTCGACTGCGGTTTCGGTGCCACCGGCAAGAGCGCCGAGCGAACCGTTCTGGTTGCCCTTCTTGCCGTACCAGCCGGCACGACCGCTGAGCGAGAAGTACTGCATGTTGGCGGGCAGGAAGCCGAGGTCCATGTAGTAGTTGACCTCAACCGCCCAGGTTCCCTTGTACTCCGTGTTGCCGTCGCTGCTGCAGGTCACGCCCGCGGTGCCGGGTCCGAACAGGCCGCACTGGATGAAGGCGTTGTGGTTTATTTCCTTGTAATACAAGGGCGCCACGTTGAGGAAGCCCTTGTAGGGCAGATCGAATGCGAACTGCAAACCAGCGACCACGTCACGCTTGGCGGGCGCCAGGAAAGTGTTTTCCGAATTGGCGTCGGCGCCGATTTCGAGCGACACGTTGCGCAGGTAGCCGTAGGTGAAGGCCTTGGTGCTGAAAATCTCGTTGAGGCCGAAGGTGCTGCGGATCAGGCCGTAGATTTCGGTAGCGCCGGCGCAATCGGCGGCCCCGCCGGTGATGGTGACGCCCGGAGCGGTGCACGGCGAAGCGGGATCGTTATGATCCGACTTGAACATCGAAATCGTGAAGAAGTTGGTGCCGTAGGCCCAGACGTCGAAGTGGGTGAACGAATAGACCGACTTGGCGGTCTTGCCGTTGATGCTGCCATCCGGGCGCACGGTGAAGGCGCCGGGATCGGTGCCGTCGAAGATGTAGGAATAGGTGACGCGGTTGTCGTTCACCAGGAAGAACGGCAGGTCGACGATCGGCTTCGCCTTCATCGGCATCGCCGCCATGTCAGCGGCGCTTGCCTGCTGGGTGGGTGCGAGTGCGGCTAGCGACAGCACGGTTGCTGCAGCCATTGCCCGGTAGCTGTAGGACATCAGAACTCCCCCAAATGATTGATAGCCAGAATGGATAGCAAGCCGCTCAATCGCGTCTCTGCGACGACATTGCCGCAACTACACATTCTGGGAAGCCCGATGTTTCTTCAGATGCTGCTGCAAGTTTCAGCAGAAAACACAACCATGTCGGAAATTTTGGCCATGACCGGAGCGCGAAAAAGGTGGCATCGCTGCCGCCATACACGCCCCGCGAAATTCAATTCGCGGCTGTAAAAACTGGCGTTTTGCGACGTTCTGCCACAGCCCACCAGGACGCACGCTGGTACAGGATTTGCGCTGCATTCTTGAAGCAAGCGCGGTGCCCATGTTATTGGCAGCGCCATCGAAGCGGCAAAACGATAGAAACACCGCGTCACAAATTTGCAACACTCTGTAGCGCCACCACCTCGCTACCGCTCTCCGGGTCGACCGAAAGCCGATCGGAAGCTGAACTCCGCCGCCTGAGCGCGAGTCGATTGAGCGATTCGCGCTCAACGGGATAATTGCTGAAACACTAAGCAACGGTTGGCGCTTTTTAAAGATTTACGTTGCATCCAAATGTGGCACACAATTACGCACTCCTTCCTCAAACGCGTGGTTGCGAATGTTAGATCCGACGCCTTCCAATCCGCGTGCCGGCCAGACGCCGCTGCTGCAGACCATCGGTCTGACCAAGCGCTACGGCAGCTTCCTGGCCAATGACGCCATCGACATCGAAATCTGGCCGCAGGAAATCCACGCGCTGCTCGGCGAAAACGGCGCCGGCAAATCGACCCTGGTGAAGACCATCTACGGCCTGATCCAGCCCAGCGAAGGCGAGATGCTGTGGCAAGGCGAGAAGATGGTGCTATCCGGCCCGCATGATGCGCGCGCCCGCGGCATCGGCATGGTGTTCCAGCACTTCTCGCTGTTCGACAATCTCACGGTGGCAGAGAACGTCGCGCTCGGTCTCGACGGCAAGGAATCGTTCAAGGCGATGTCGGCGCGGCTTGAAGAAGTCTCGCATGTCTACGGCCTGCCGCTCGATCCCAAGCGCGAGGTCTGGCAACTCTCGGTCGGCGAACGCCAGCGCATCGAGATCGTCCGCGTCTTGATGCAGAATCCGAAATTCCTGATCCTGGATGAGCCGACCGCGGTGCTGACGCCGCAGGAGGCGGACCAGCTGTTCGTCGTGCTTGAGCGGCTGAAATCCGAAGGCCGCTCGATCCTCTACATCAGCCACAAGCTCGATGAGGTGAAGCGGCTGTGCGACACCGCCACCATCCTGCGCGGCGGCAAGAAGATCTCGACCTGCAACCCGCGGCAGGAAACCGCCGCGTCGCTGGCACGGATGATGGTCGGCGCCGAGATCAAGCAAGTGAAGGCCGCAGCAGGTCGCCAGACCACGGTGCCACGGCTCGTCGTCAACGACCTCCATCTGGAGCCCGACGATCCGCACGGCGTCCACCTCAAAAACATTTCGCTGGAGCTCAAGGGCGGCGAGATCCTCGGGATCGCCGGCGTCGCCGGCAACGGCCAGGATGAATTGTTCGCCGCCCTCTCCGGCGAGCGGCTGGCGAAAGACCCCGGCACGGTGGTGATCGACGGTCACGCTGCTGGCCATCTTTCGATCACCGCAAGGCGCAAGCTCGGCGCGGCCTTCGTGCCGGAAGAACGGCTCGGCCACGGCACCGCGCCAAGGATGCGATTGTCGGAAAATGCACTGCTCACCGGCCACGCCGCGTCAGGCATGGTGCAGCACGGCTTCGTCAACACCGCCGCGACGCTCTCCACCGTTGATCGCGCAACCAAGGCGTTCGACGTCCGCAAGGCGAAGCGCGATCCCGAGGCCGCCTCATTGTCCGGCGGCAATCTGCAGAAGTTCATCGTCGGCCGCGAAATCCTGCGCAAGCCCGTGGTGCTGGTGGTGAGCCAGCCAACCTGGGGCGTCGATGCCGGCGCTGCCGCGGTGATCCGCCAGGCGCTGCTCGATCTCGCCGCCGAAGGCTGCGCGATCCTCGTCACCAGTCAGGACCTTGACGAACTCGCCGAGATCGCTGACCGCATCGCGGTGATGTTCCACGGCCACCTCTCCCAGCCGTTGCCGACCGCGGAGGCCAGCCGCGAAAAACTTGGTCTGTTGATGGGCGGCAGCACGCTCGCCGCCAAGGAGCCGCTCGATGCAATTGGTGCTTGAAAAACGCAGCGAGCGATCGACTACCATCGCTTTGGTCTCGCCGCTGATTGCGATCGGCCTGACCGTCGTGACGATGAGCGTCCTGTTCCTGCTGCTCGGCAAGAATCCGATCGCGGCGCTCGCGGTGTATTTCATCGCCCCGCTCACCGACAGCTATTCGCTGCAGGAGATCGCGGTGAAGGCCGCACCTCTGGTGATGATCGCGATCGGGCTGTCGATGTGCTACCTGGCCAATGTCTGGAACATCGGGGCCGAGGGCCAGTTCCTGGTCGGCGCGGTGGCCGGCAGCTGGCTCGCGGTGAAGACGCAGGGCACCGATGCCGGCATCTGGGTGATGCCGATGATGCTGCTGATGGGCGCTGCAGCTGGCGCGCTCTACGCGCTGATCCCGGCGATCTGCAAAGTGCGTTTCGGCGCCAGCGAAATCCTCACCAGCCTGATGCTGGTCTACGTCGCCGAACTGTTTCTCGATTATCTGGTGCGCGGGCCGTGGCGCGATCCGGCCGGCTTCAACTTCCCGACCACCGCCGAGTTCGATCCGGTCGCCACCGTACCGCTGATCATGGAGGGCGGCCGACTGCATCTCGGCGTGGTCATCACGCTGGTGGTGGTCGCGGCTGCCGCCGTGCTGCTCGGCCGCACCATCAAGGGCTTTGAAATCCGTGTCGTCGGCGCGGCGCCGCGCGCCGCACGGTTCGGAGGCTTCAAGTCGAACCGGCTGATCCTGCTGACCTTCGCGATCTCGGGCGCGCTCGCTGGCCTCGCGGGGATCATCGAGGTTGCAGGCCCCATTGGCCATCTGCAGCCGGGCATCTCGCCGGGCTACGGCTTCACCGCGATCATCGTTGCATTTCTCGGACGGCTCAACCCGGTTGGAATATTAATTGCAGGGCTTTTCCTGGCTTTGACCTTCATCGGCGGCGAGCAGGCCCAGATCGCCATGAAGATCCCGCTCGATATGACCAAGGTGTTCCAGGGCATCCTGCTGTTCTACGTGCTGGCCTGTGACTCGCTCATTCTGTACCGCATCAGGCTGATCATGCCGCAACGAAAGGCCGCCGATGGGACTGCTTGAAGCCATCATCCTCGCGGTGCTCGCGGCCTCGACGCCGCTGCTGCTCGCTGCCACCGGGGAATTGATCACCGAACGCGCCGGCGTGCTCAACCTCGGCGTCGAGGGCATGATGATCATGGGCGCGGCCTGCGGCTTCGGCGGCGCGCTGTATTCCGGCTCGATCTTCGTCGGAGCACTCTGTGGCATCGCTGCCGGCATCGCACTGTCGCTGGTGTTTGCGATGATGGCGCTCGGCCTCGCCGTCAACCAGGTCGCCACCGGCCTGGCGCTGACCATTCTCGGCATCGGCCTGTCCGGCCTGATCGGCGCGGGCTTCGTCGGCGAACGCATAACGCCGGCACCGCGCCTGTACATCCCCGGCCTTACCGACATTCCGCTGGTCGGCCGCATCCTGTTCGGCGAAGACGGCTTCGTCTATCTGTCGCTACTGCTGGTGGTCGCAGTCTGGCTGTTCCTGTACCGCACCCGCGCCGGGCTGATCCTGCGCGCGGCCGGCGACAACCATACTTCGGCGCATGCGCTGGGTTATCCGGTGCTGACCATCCGGCTCTATGCGGTGATGTTCGGCGGCGCCTGCGCGGGCCTTGCCGGCGCCTATCTGCCGCTCGCCTATACGCCGTTCTTCATTCCCGGCATGACCGCGGGCCGCGGCTGGATCGCGCTGGCGCTGGTCGTGTTCGCGTCGTGGCGGCCGGGCCGGCTCGTCATCGGCGCTTACCTCTTCGGCGCGGTGACGATCCTCCAGCTGCACGCGCAGGGCTGGGGTGTCGGCATTCCCTCGCAGTTCATGTCGGCGCTGCCCTATCTCGCCACGGTCATCGTGCTGGTGCTGCTGTCACGGGCGCGGACCGGCGGCTCGACCGCGCCGGCCGCGCTCGGGACGGTGTTCGTGCCCGACCGCTGATTTCATTTTCAGGGCGTGCGCGATGGGGCGCCGCGCTCTGGACATTAGGCTCACCCCGACTGTTTGGAGATTG
>NZ_JAQGJT010000134.1 GCF_028290495.1 Tardiphaga sp. | reverse complement strand
CGCCGATCCCCACGTCAAGCGCGCCTATCTCGGCGAAGAGGACGAAATCCTGGTCGATCCCGACGACAAGCCCGCCGCCGCCCCGGAGTGCGCGGCATGATGGATTACGCCGGACGCGTCGCCCAGGCCGACACCTATCCACAACAGCTGCGCCTCAACGCCAGGGAGCACGGCAACGAGATCGCGCTGCGCGAAAAGGATTTCGGGCTCTGGCGCGTGTTCACCTGGAACGACTATCAGACCCGGGTGCACGACTTCGCGCTGGGAATGATTGAGCTCGGCCTCGGCCGCGGCGACGTCATCGGCATCATCGGCGACAACCGGCCGGACTGGGTATCGGCCGAAATCGCAAGCCACGCAATCGGCGCCATGAGTCTGGGACTCTATCGCGACGTACTGGATGAGGAAGCCGCCTATCTGCTGAGCTATGGTGAAGCCAAGCTGGTATTCGCCGAGGACGAAGAGCAGGTCGACAAGTTGCTGACGCTTGCCGATCGCGTGCCCCAGCTCAAGCGCATCGTCTATTCCGATCCGCGCGGCATGCGGAAATATGACGACCCCCGCCTGATGGAAGCCGACAAACTCGCAGCCTTAGGGCGCGACCGCGCCGCACGCCAGCCCGATCTTTACGACGGGCTGGTGGACGCCACCAAAGGCGAGGACGTTGCGATCCTCTGCACCACCTCCGGCACCACAGCCAATCCGAAACTGGCGATGCTCGCCGCGGGACGGGTGTTGCGGCATTGCGCGACCTATCTCGCGTTCGACCCGAAGGGGCCGGATGACGAATACGTCTCGGTGCTGCCGCTGCCGTGGATCATGGAACAGGTCTACGCGCTCGGCAAAGGCCTGCTGTGCCGGATGAAGATCAACTTCGTCGAGCAGCCCGACACCATGATGAACGATTTCCGCGAGATCGCGCCGACCTTCGTGCTATTCGCGCCGCGGGTGTGGGAAGGCATCGCCGCGGACGTGCGGGCGCGGGTGATGGATTCGTCACCGCTCAAGCAAAGCTTGTATGAACTCGGCATGAAGACCGGATTGTCCGCGCTGGCGCAGGGCAAGCATTCCCTGATCGCGGACAAGCTGCTGTTCCGCGCGCTGCGCGACCGGCTCGGCTTTACACGGCTGCGTTCGGCGGCGACCGGCGGTGCGGCGCTCGGACCGGACACCTTCAAATTCTTCCAGGCCATGGGCGTTCCGCTGCGCACCCTGTACGGCCAAACCGAGTTGCTCGGTGCCTACACGCTGCATCCGATCGGCGAGGTCGATCCCGACACCACCGGCGTGGCGATGGCCGACGACATCGAAATCCGCATCGACAATCCGGACATCCACGGCGTCGGCGAGATCGTGGTGCGCCACCCCAACATGTTCCTCGGCTACTACAAGAGCCCGGAAGCGTCTGCCGCCGACATCAAGGACGGCTGGATGCAGTCCGGCGACGCCGGCTATTTCAACGCCAACAAGCAGCTTGTCGTGATCGACCGCATCAAGGATCTGGCGGAGACCGCGCGCGGCGAACGCTTCTCGCCGCAATATATCGAGAACAAGCTGAAATTCTCACCCTATATCGCCGAGACCGTGGTGCTCGGCGCCGGCCGCGACGCGCTGGCGGCGATGATCTGCATCCGGTTTTCGATCGTTTCGAAATGGGCGGAGAAAAAGCGCATCTCGTTTACGACCTATACCGATCTCTCCTCGCGTCCCGAAGTTTATGCCCTGCTGCGCAAGGAGGTCGAGGCCGTCAACGCCACGCTGCCGCCGGCGCAGCGCATCTCGAAATTCCTGCTGCTCTACAAGGAGCTCGATGCCGACGACGGCGAACTGACGCGGACGCGAAAAGTCCGCCGCAGCGTCATCAACGAGAAATACGCCGATATCATCGACGGCATCTACGGCGGCGCCCGCGACATCCCCGTCGACACCGTCATCCGCTTCCAGGACGGCACCACCCAGCGCATCCGCACCACCCTGCTGGTGATCGACCTCGCGCGCGACGCGGCAATGGAGGCGACGGAATGAAACGACCGTCGCGACAGAAACGCCGTTATGGCCGGGCTTGTCCCGGCCATCCACGCCTTCGCTGCGTTCAAGACGTGGATGCCCGGCACGGGGCCAGGCATGACGTGGAGCGAGCCCAGCGCATTCAACTGCATCCAGATCGTAGCGCCATCCGAGTTGCCACATGAACACGCAGCTCCTCCTCCAGCTCCTCGTCAATGGCCTCGTGGTCGGCACGCTGTATGGCGTGGTCGCGATGTCGTTTGTGCTGATCTACAAGGCCACCCAGGTCGTCAATTTCGCGCAAGGCGAATTGCTGCTGATCGGCGCCTGGGTGTGCTGGACGCTGCTCACCAAATACCAGGTACCGTTCTGGCTGGGCATGCCGATGACGCTGATCTTCATGTTCGCGTTCGGCATCGCGATCCAGATCGTCATCCTGCGGCCGATGATCGGCGAGCCGATTATCTCGGTGATCATGGTGACCATCGCTTTGTCCACCGTGTTCCAGGCGTCGCTGAAATGGATCTACGGCGTCAGCCCGCAACCGTTCCCACGGGTGTTCACCAGCCAGTCCGTGCAGTTCGCGGGGCTGCAGATCCAGACCGTCTATGTGATGAGTCTGGTGGTGTCTGTCCTGATGATGATCGGCATGGCGTGGTTCTTCCGCGTCTCCAAATACGGCCTGGCGATGCGCGCCACCGCGTTCAACCAGCAGGTCGCGCAATCGCTCGGCATTTCCGTCAAGACCGTGTTCGCGATGGCCTGGGCGATCTCGGCGATGGTGTCGGCCGTCGCGGGCGTCGTCGTCGCGGTGGTCAACGGCGTGTCGTCGGGTCTGTCGATCTACGGCATCAAGGTGTTTCCGGCGGCGATCCTCGGCGGACTCGACTCGGTCGGCGGCGCGGTGATCGGCGGCATCATCATCGGGGTGCTGGAGAATGTCGCGCAATTCGTCGACAGTGAATATCTCCACTGGGGAAATCTCTACGAGATCGCGCCTTTCTACGTGCTCATCATCATCCTGATGATCAAGCCTTACGGCCTGTTCGGCACCAAAGACATCGAGCGGGTGTAATTTCTCATGGCAAGCCCGTCACTCATTCCCGCCGGCGACTTCCGTACCTCGTACGCGGTCGACACCACGATCTTCCCGACCAAAGCGAGCCGCAACGCGGCGATCCTTGGCGTGATCGCGATCTGCTTTGCCCCGCTTCTGTTCAGCGAATACTGGCTCAGCGTGCTGATCCAGATCGGCATCTACGGTATCGCAGCGCTCGGGTTGAACATTCTGGTCGGCTTCACCGGCCAGATCTCGATCGGTCACGCCGCGTTCTTCCTGCTCGGTGCCTTCACATCCGCCTTTATCTCAAACAAATTTCCGGTGCCGGTGTTCTTCTCGATTCCGCTGGCCGGAATCGTCACCGCGATCATCGGGCTGATCTTCGGCCTGCCGGCGGCGCGGCTGAAGGGGCTGTATCTCGTTATCGCCACACTGGCTGCGCAATATATCCTGCTGGATTTTTTCTCTCGCGCCGACTGGTTTTCCGGCGGCTCGGTGCCGGCGATGGCCAATCCGTTCTCGATCTTCGGCTATACCTTGCACGGCGACCGGCAGTATTTCTACGTCGTGCTGGCCTATCTGGTGGCGAGCTACCTGCTGGTCACCAATCTGATGCGCTCGCGCGACGGCCGCGCACTGGTGGCGATCCGCGACCATTATCTCTCTGCCGAGATCATGGGCATCAACCTCACCAAATACCGCACGCTGTCGTTCGGGCTTGCGGCGTTCTTCGCGGGCATCGCCGGTGCGCTCTATGCGCACTACCAGCTCGTCGTCTCCAACGAAGGCTTCGGCATCGAGCGCTCGATCCTGTTTCTGGCGATGGTGATCATCGGCGGCACCGGCTCGATCATGGGAACCTTGATGGGCACCGCCTTCGTGGTGTTGTTGCCGGAATCCATGGAGTGGATATCAGCCGGGTTGAAAGGCAGCGCGATCGACCGCGCATTGCAGCTCAACAACAACATCACGTTTTTGCGCGAGATCGCGATCGGGCTGATCATCATCGCCTTCCTGATCTTCGAGCCGGACGGGCTCGCGCACCGCTGGCGGCAGATCAAGACCTACTGGAAATTGTACCCGTTTTCGCATTGAGCTTGAAACGGGACTGGATAGACTGAGGCACCAACAAAAAACCACCGGGAGAATGCTCATGACGATGAAATCGCTTTTAGGCACGGCATCCATGGTTCTGTTGCTCGCAGGCGCGAGCGCCAGCGCGCAGGCGCAAATCGCGCTGGGACATCTCGCCGATTATTCCGGCGGCACCTCGGATGTCGGCACGCCCTACGGCCAGGGCGTCGCGGACACCTACGCCTGGATCAACAAGAACGGCGGCATCGCCGGCAAGCAGGTCAATATCGACACCGTCGATTACGGCTACCAGGTGCCGCGCGCGATTGCGCTGTACAAGAAGTGGTCGGGCGCCGACAAGGTCGCGGCGATCTTGGGCTGGGGCACGGCCGATACCGAAGCGCTCACCGGTTTCCTCGCCGCCGACAAGATCCCGGATATTTCCGGCTCCTATTCCGCGGCGCTGACCGATCCGACCGGCGCCGGCGGCAAGGCCAAACCCGCGCCGTATAATTTCTTCTATGGGCCGAGCTACTCGGACGCGCTGCGCGCCGAACTGACCTGGGCGGCGGACGACTGGAAGGCCAAGGGAAAACCCGGCAAGCCGAAATATGTCCACATGGGCGCGAACCATCCCTACCCCAACGCGCCGAAGGCCGCGGGCGAAGCGCTCGCCGCCGAACTCGGCTTCGAGGTGCTGCCGGCGCTGGTGTTCGCGCTGGCGCCGGGCGACTACTCCGCGCAGTGCCTTAGCCTGAAGGCTGCCGGCGCCAACTACGCCTATCTCGGCAATACCGCAGCCTCCAACATCTCGGTGATGAAGGCGTGCAAAACGGCCGGCGTCGATATCCAGTTCATGAGCAACGTCTGGGGCATGGACGAGAACGCCGCGAAGGCCGCAGGCGACGCCGCCGACGGCGTCATCTTCCCGCTGCGCACCGCAGTGAGTTGGGGCGGCAACGCGCCGGGCATGAAGACAGTGATGGAAATCTCCAAGATGTCGGACCCATCCGGCAAGGTGTATCGCCCGGTGCATTACGTCGCTGCGGTCTGCACCGCATTGTATATGCGCGAAGCGCTGGAATGGGCCGCCAAGAACGGCGGCGCCACCGGCGAGAACGTCGCCAAGGGCTTCTACCAGAAGAAAGACTGGGTGCCGGCCGGGATGGAAGGCGTCTGCAATCCCTCAACCTGGACCGACAAGGACCACCGCCCGACCACCAAGGTCGACCTGTACCGCTCGAGAGTATCAGGCCCGACCGATGGCGATCTCAACGACCTGATGGCCAAGGGCACCGTCAAGCTGGAGAAGGTGAAGACGGTGGACCTGCCGCGCAAACCGGAATGGCACGGCTGGTAGTTCACACACACCGTCATGGCCGGGCTTGTCCCGGCCATCCACGCCTTTCTGTGCGTCAAGACGTGGATACCCGGCACAAGGCCGGGCATGACGGAGATTGGGACTTTGTCGGAGCAAGACATGACTGACGTCCTCGAAACATCGACACCGGCAGCGACCACAGCCCCGCTGCTCTCCGTGCGCAACATTGAGGTCGTCTATGACGACGTCATTCTGGTGCTGCGCGGCTTGAGCATGGAGGTGCCGAAGGGCGCGATCGTGGCATTGCTCGGCGCCAATGGCGCCGGCAAGTCGACGACGCTGAAGGCGATCTCCGGCCTGCTGAAAACCGAAGACGGCGAGGTCACGCGAGGCGAGATCATCTTCAACGATGAGCGTATCAACGGCATCGATCCCGACAAGATCGTGCGGCGCGGTATCTTCCAGGTGATGGAGGGCCGCCGCATCGTCTCCGACATGACCTCGCTGGAAAATCTGCGGCTCGGCGCCTTCACGCGCCACGACAAGGAAATCGGCAGCGACATCGAGATGGTCTACGAATATTTCCCGCGGCTGAAGGAGCGCACCGGCCTAGCCGGCTATCTGTCCGGCGGCGAGCAGCAGATGCTGGCGATCGGGCGCGCGCTGATGGCGCGACCGAAGATGATCCTGATGGACGAACCCTCGATGGGCCTGTCGCCGCTACTGGTGAAGGAAGTGTTCGCCATCATCCAGAAGATCAACCGCGACCTCGGCGTCACCATCCTGCTGGTCGAGCAGAATGCGCGCGCGGCTTTGTCGGTGGCGAGCCACGGTTACATCATGGAACAGGGCAAGGTGGTGCTCGACGGAACCGCCGACGAGTTGCGCGACAATGAGGACGTCAAGGAGTTCTACCTCGGCGGCGCCGGGGACCAGCGCAAGAGTTTCAAGAATTTGAAGAGCTTCAAGCGGCGCAAGCGATGGCTGTAGGATAATCTCACCGGCCGTGACAAACTCAAGTCAGGGAACACTGACATGCGCCATTTCGACACTCTGGAAAACTCCGATCCGTCGCACCGCCACGCCAACCTGTTCTCGCGGCTGCCGGACATCCTGCGCCATGCGATGGCGGCGCCGGGCTACGCGCAACACCTCAAGGGCATCACCCCCGCCACGGTGATCAACCGCGCGGCGCTGGCCAGGCTGCCGCTGCTGCGCAAATCCGAATTGTCCGCGTTGCACAAGGCCAGGCCGCCGTTCGGCGGCTTCGTCAGCGGCCCCGCCGGCTCGTTCGGCCGGCTGTTCACCTCGCCCGGCCCGATCTTCGAGCCGGAAGCGAAGCATCCCGATCCGTGGCGCGGCGCGCGCGCGCTGCATGCGGCGGGATTGCAGGCCGGCGACGTGGTGCTGAACACCTTCAGCTATCACCTGACGCCCGGCGGCTTCATCTTCGACTCGGCGGCGCGTGCGCTTGGCTGCGCGGTCATCCCGGCCGGCCCCGGCAATGTCGAGCAGCAGCTTGAGCTGATCGAGGCCTATCGCCCGGTCGCCTATGCCGGCACGCCGGATTTCCTGAAGATCCTGCTCGACGCAGGCAAGGCCGCCAAACGCGACATGTCCTCGATCAAGCGCGCGGTGGTGTCGGGCGCCGCGTTCCCGAAATCGCTGCAGGACGAGATCAAATCGCGTGGCGTCGATGCCTATCAGGCCTTCGCCACCGCCGATCTCGGTTTCATCGCCTATGAGAGCGCCGCGCGCGACGGGCTGATCGTCAACGAGGACCTGATCGTGGAAATCGTCCGGCCCGGCACCGGCGATCCGGTGCCCGAGGGCGATGTCGGCGAGATCGTGGTGACTTCACTGGATCCGCATCACCCGTGGATCAGGCTGGCGCTGGGCGACCTCTCCGCCACCCTGCCCGGCCAGAGCCCCTGCGGCCGCAGCAACATGCGCATCAAGGGCTGGATGGGACGCGCCGACCAGGCCACCAAGGTCAAGGGCATGTTCGTGCGGCCGGAACAGGTGGCGGAAATCGGCCAGCGGCATCCGGAACTCGGCCGACTCCGCCTCGTGGTCTCGCGCGACGGTGAGAACGACGCGATGATTCTGAAGGCCGAGGCCGCCAGCGCCGACGCAGGGTTGCAGGACGCGGTTGCGGCCACCCTGCGCGCGGTCAGCAAGCTCGGCGGAACCGTCGAACTGGTGGCCGCCGGCAGCCTGCCCAATGACGGCAAGGTGATCGCCGACGAACGCGGCGCCTGAGCCTCTTGTTTTCGACGCGTTTTCTTGACGCGAACCGAAATCACGCCGCTCGAAAACACGCTGGTCAGAAAAAGCCGGACTCGCCCGGGTGATCCTGCTAAGGAGCGGCCCTGCTCGAAAGTACGGCACTCGCTATGAAATTGATTTTGCCACCCATCATCGACACCTGGCTGGCGCGGCCGATGGTCGCGAAAATGATCAGCTTCGGCGTGATCGGCGTCGGCAACACCCTCATCGATCTGGCGATCTTCAGTTTCGCCTATACGGTGCTAGCGCTGCCGCTGGTGCCTTCCAACGTGCTGGCATGGCTGATCGCGGTGTCCGGTTCCTACGTGATGAACTCCATGATCACGTTCCGCGCCGAATCCGGCCGCGTGTTGCGGCGGAAGGATTATTTCAGCTTCGTCGCATCCGGCGTTCTCGGCGTCGTCGCCACCACCACGACGCTGGTCGTGCTGTCGAACTTCATGCCGGTGATCTTTGCCAAGCTGGTCTCGATCCTGGCGGGCTTCATCGTCAACTTCACGATGTCGCATTTCGTCGTGTTCCGGCAGAAACCGCCGGCGCCGGACGACCTGCTCCCGGGCTGAGATGGATCAGCCAAGCACCCGCTCGGCCTCGGCGACCGCGCACAGCACATGATAGAATGACGACGCCGGAATCGTATCGACCAGCGAGCGGCCGTCCGCGTCGAACTGGTCGTACCAGCCGCCCTTCACCGGGTGCGACAGGTAATGCGTCTGCAATCGCACCAGCGCCTTGCGGGCCTCTTCCGCGGCCCCGGCCTCGCCGGACTCGGCCTGCGCGATCCACGCCTTGGCGATCTCGGTCTGCGGCCAGCACCGGCGTGACGACTTGTGGATACGGCCCGCAGCATCGCCCTCATCGACCAGACAGCCGGTGAGAGGATCGCGATAACGCAGCGCCGACGCCAGCAACTCACCGCGATGACGCGCCGTCGGGCAGCCGGTGATGCGCTCAAATCCCTTCAGCAGCCAGACCCATTCCGCCTGATGGCCGGGCTCGACGCAGACCGGTTCGATCCGCGACCAGTCCTGCTCGAAATATTCGCCAAGCACCTGCTTCTTGCCGTCATAGAGGCTCGCAATGAACAGCCCGAACAGATCGCCGGCGCGGGCCTGAAACCCCAGGTCGTGGGTCGCATCGAAACAGGCGATCAGGGCCTCGAACACATGCATCTGCGGATTCTGCCGGCGCGGCATCGAGGCCGGCACGCCCTCCGCGTAGCCGCCATCCGGGGAACGCAATTCGCTATCGAAAAACGCCATCAGCGAATCGATCTCGGCGCGGACCTGCGCGTCCTTGTCGAGTTGATACAAGGCGGCGAGCGCCAGCAGCACGAAGGCGTGGTCGTAGGTGTCGCGCAGCGGGCTCAACACTGTGCCATCGGGCGCCAGCAGGTGCACGAAGCCAGGCCTACCGTCCGGGCTCCTGGCCTTGGCCAGCAGATAATCGAGCCCCTTGCGGGCAATCTCCCCGCCTTCAGGATACCAGCCGAGGTGTGCGGCCTTGGCGTAACAATAGATCTGCCGGGCCTGGACCCGGATGCGGCGTGGCGCCGCCCGATCGGCGCGGCCCTCGCGGTCGAGCCGCTCTATAAATCCACCCGTCGCCGAATCCCAGCCTTCGGTAGACCACAGCGGGAGGGCGTGGGTAATGAGCCTGGATTTCAGCGCGTGGACGACATCATGCTCGCGCGCAGCATCATCTTGCGGTGGATTGCCTGTATTATTCATCACGACGCCCTGGACTCTTTCGCGCACAATCGGCGTTCACCGTTACCAGCAAAGCGCAGTTTTCATCATCGACAACGTATCGAGCAGAGTGCATTTGAGGGAAGCCGTCAGGCGGCCTCACGCTGAGTAATCAAATCAGCGATATCTTTTGGTGACTTGCAAAGGCGCGTCGCACCGGCCTCCGACAGTTCCTCACGGCTGCCATATCCGTAGAGCACCCCGACCGCCGCCATGCCATTCTTTGCCGCACCAATGATATCATGCTTGCGATCGCCGATCATGACCGCTGTTGTCGGATCGACGGATGTCTCCTTCAAGGCATAACGGAGAAGTTCCCCCTTGTCGGAACGGGTTCCGTCAAGCTCCGCGCCAAACACGCGCCCAAAGTAATCGCGCAGGCCAAAGCGTTCGATAATTCGATCGGCAAATGGCCACGGCTTGCTGGTCGCCACAAATAGACGCCGCTGCGATCCCACGATTTCTGCGAGCATTTCCACGACCCCCTCATAGGGCACGTTCTCGAACAACCCTACATCCGAATAGCGCTCGCGATACAATTCGACAGCACGCGCTGCGCGGCTCTCGCTACCCAGTATGGAGAGAAAGCTGGCATGCAACGGCGGCCCGATACACCAGGTCAAATCGTCCGCCGAAGGGATCGGAACGTCAAAATGTTCGAGCGCGGATTGGATCGAGCGCGTGATACCCACTTTGGGATCAGTCAATGTTCCGTCGAGATCGAAGAATACGACGTCTGTCTCGGACTTCTGCTCGGCCGGCATAAGCTGCTCATTCCTGTTGAAAACCGTGTTCGTCCGCCGATGCGATCTTCACATCTTCAAACAAGGCCCGGCGAGAAATTTCTATATCAGACGGTGCCTTGAAAACAGGCGTTTCTTGCCAAGCCACATAAGTCCCTGCATCAGGTTCGACCACGAATGCCAATACGGCCGGCCACGCCGCCGTGCCGCCGTATGATCGGAACCTAAGCCGGTCATTTTTAAGGATCACTATCCTATATACGGTGTTTGACGCATTACCGTCCGTGAGCCGCTGACTGGCAAACCGCCGCCCCCGCAATTGCCCCGATCCCGGACACATCAACTACTAGTAGTTGTTGCAGTCGCGTGATCGGCAGATTAAGAAAGGCGACAGGTCATTGGATAGATTGTTTCAAATGAAGGTCGTAATTCTTGCTGGCGGCCTCGGAACACGCATTTCCGAGGAATCTGCTCTTCGCCCCAAGCCGATGATCGAGATCGGTGGCCGTCCCGTGCTCTGGCACATCATGAAAATATACCTCGCGCATGGGTTGCGCGATTTCGTGATCTGCTGCGGCTACAAGGGCTATATGATCAAGGAATATTTCGCGAATTATTCCCTGCATATGTCTGACGTGACCATCGACATGGAAAACAACACCATGGAGGTCCATCGGAAGAAGACCGAACCCTGGCGTGTCACCCTTGTCGATACCGGGGAAGCCACGCAGACCGGTGGACGCCTCAAGCGAGTCCGTGAATATATCGACGGCGACTTTTGCATGACGTATGGCGACGGCGTCGGATCGGTCAACATCACCGAGCTGATCGCTTTCCACCGCAGCCACGGCAAGCTGGCGACCATGACGGCGACGCAACCGCCCGGGCGCTTTGGCGCATTGCAGTTGAATGATCATGCCGTCACTTCCTTCCTGGAGAAACCGACCGGGGACGGCGGCTGGATCAATGGCGGCTTCTTCGTTCTGTCACCGAAGGTGCTCGACCTAATCGAAGGCGATGAAACCTTGTGGGAGCGCACACCGCTCGAAAGCCTCGCTCAAACCAAACAGTTGCAAGCCCACTTCCACCCCGGCTTTTGGCAGCCGATGGACACGCTTCGCGACAAGAGCCACCTCGAAGAACTGTGGCAATCCGGCAAAGCCCCCTGGAAGGTCTGGTGATGGTTTCCCCGTCGTTCTGGGCAGGCAAGCGCGTCTTCCTCACCGGTCATACGGGATTCAAAGGCAGCTGGCTCTCGATCTGGCTGAAGCATCTCGGCGCGAACGTCACCGGTTTCGCGCTGGCGCCGCCGAGCCACCCGAGCTTGTTCGAGGTCGCTCAGGTCGCGAACGGAATGACGTCGATCATCGGCGATATTCGCGACGCCAGGACGCTGCAGGAGGCGCTGGTCAGCGCCCGCCCCGAAATCGTCATTCACATGGCTGCGCAGCCGATCGTACGGCTGTCCTATCACGAGCCGGTAGAAACCTACGCCACCAACGTCATGGGCCTCGTGCATCTGTTCGAAGCCGTGCGCAAGTCGCCCGGCATTCGCGCCGTCGTCAATGTGACCAGCGACAAATGTTACGAAAACAAGGAATGGCTCTGGGGATATCGCGAGAGCGAGCCGATGGGCGGACACGATCCTTACAGCAGCAGCAAGGGCTGCGCCGAACTCGTCACCGCCGCCTATCGACGCTCGTTCTTTAACGAGGAAAATTACGCCACCCACGGAATCGCATTGGCCAGCGCACGCGCGGGAAATGTGATCGGCGGCGGCGACTGGGCTGCGGACCGACTGATCCCGGACATGATGCGCGCGATTGAAGCAGGTCGACCGGTCGCGATCCGAAATCCGCATGCCATTCGTCCCTGGCAACATGTGCTGGAACCGCTCAGCGGCTATCTCGCCCTGGCGGAAAAATTGCACACGCACGGGCCGGCATTTGCAGAGGGATGGAATTTTGGTCCGGCAGAATCAGACGCCCGTCCGGTGCAGTGGATCGTTGAACAACTGACCACGATGTGGGGCGATGGAGCCTCCTGGCAACTCGATACGGCAGAGGGTCAACCGCACGAAGCGCACTACCTGAAACTCGATTGTTCCAAGTCCCGCATGCTGCTGAATTGGCAGCCAAAATGGAGCCTGAATCAAGCATTGCATATGATAACCGATTGGCACAAATGCGCTTTACAGGGTGACGACATGTATGCGAAGACCCTCGGCCAAATCCAGATTTTCCAGACTGCGGCCGGCTAGAAATACTTTCGCCGCTCAGCGCGCGATGGATTGGTAAAAATCAAAGCGAGGCCCCCCGGGTGGTCGCTCAATATCCTTACAGATTTTTGGAGACGTCAGTATGATCAGCCAGAAAGACAAAGATCTTTTTGAAAATTTGTTTGTACTCGAGCTTGCAAACAACCACTGGGGCAAACTCGATCGCGGCCTCAAGATCATCCGCGATCACGGGACCATCGTTCGCTACAACAACGTCAAGGCTGCGATCAAACTGCAGTTTCGCGATGTCGCTGAATTCGTTCATCCGGATTTCAAGGGTAATCAGGATCTTCGTTACATCAAGAAGACCGAAGACACCGAGCTCAGCAAATCCGACTTCGCGCGCATGATCGAAGAAATTCGTCAGGTTGGCTGCATCCCGATGGCGACGCCATTCGACGAATCGTCGGTCGATCTCTGCGTTGAATTCGATCTGCCGATCCTCAAGATCGCCAGCTCCGACATGAACGATTGGGCACTCCTCGAAAAAGCGGCATCGACCCGTCGTCCCATCATCGCTTCGTCCGGCGGCGCTTCCGAGAAGGACCTCGACGACTTGGTCCACTTCTTTGATAAGCGCGACATCCCGCTCGCAATCAACCACTGCGTTTCATTGTACCCTTCCGAAGACAGCGAACTCGATCTCGATCAGATCGATTACCTGAAGCGCCGCTATCCCAACCATGTCATCGGATATTCGACGCACGAGTATCACGATTGGTCGTCATCCATGCTGATCTCCTACGGCAAGGGTGCACGCAGCTGGGAACGTCACATCGACATCGAACATGAAGGCGTGGCCGTCTCGTCGTACTGCTCGCTGCCCGCGCATTGCGACACCTGGTTCAAGGCGTTCAGCAAGGCCAAGGAAATGTGCGGCGGCCGCGGCGAGTCGCGCCGCACCATCTCCCGCAAGGAAATCGAGTACCTCGATGCCCTGGTGCGCGGCGTCTACGCCCGCCGCGACCTTGAGCCCGGCTACGTCTTCTCAAAGGAAGGCTTCGAGCGCGACTTCTTCCTTGCCGTGCCGCTGAAGAAGGGCCAGCTGTCGTGCCGCGAAGTGATGAACGGCGAAAAGTTGACGACGACGATGAAGGCTTCGGATCCGCTGACGATCGACCACATCGACGGGCCCTATGCCGAAAACGTCGCGCTGCGCGGCCTGATCCTCAACCGCGGCCTCTGAGGCCCAACGAACGCGAGAGCGACAGCCGGGGCCAGGGCCCCGGCTGAAATGCAGGTGAGTTAGCCCGCTGCAAAGCTGGGCTCACATTCATCCGACAAACAGCCAACTGCGTTTTGCATCATGGCACCGGTGGACCCTTTGGTCCGGCGATCTGTAGCGCCGTAATCCGGTACACGAATGCCACCGCGCCGCTTAACGCCAACCTGGATTACGTCATGACGATCAAGCTTTCCGACTGGGTTGCCCAAAAACTCGTTGATGAAGGCATTCAGCACGTCTTCATGGTGACCGGCGGCGGCGCGATGCATCTGAACCACTCGCTCGGCAGCCACAGTGAGCTGGAGTGCGTGTTCAACCATCACGAACAGGCCTGCGCGATGGCAGCCGAGAGCTATTTCCGCGTCAATAACAAGCTTGCAGTCGTGAACGTGACGTCGGGCCCCGGCGGCACCAACGCCATCACGGGCATCTACGGCGCCTATGCCGACTCCATCGGTTGCGTCGTGCTCTCGGGCCAGGTCAAACTGGAAACGACCGTGCAGAGCACCGGCATGCCGCTGCGCCAGTACGGCGATCAGGAACTCGATATCGAGAAGATGATTCGCCCCATCACCAAATACAGCGTGATGCTCACCGACCCCACCACCATTCGCTATCATCTCGAGAAAGCGCTGTATCTGGCCAAGACCGGCCGTCCCGGCCCATGCTGGCTGGATATCCCGCTCGACATCCAGGCCGCGCGCATCGACCCGGACGCGCTCGCCGGCTTCGATCCAGCCGAACTCAACGAGCCCTGGAAGGGGCGCGACCTCACCGCGGACTGCGATATCATTCTCGACCGGCTGGCAAAGGCCGAACGACCGGTGATCTATGCCGGCAACGGCATCAATCTCAGCGGCCAGCAGGCCGCGTTTCTGAAGCTGGTCGACAAGCTCGGCATTCCCGTCGTGACCGGCTTCAATGCCCACGACACGATCTGGAACGAACACCCCTGCCACGCCGGCCGTCCCGGGACAATTGGCGATCGCGCCGGCAACTTCGTCGCCCAGAATTCCGACTGCCTGCTCATTCTGGGAACGCGGCTCAATATCCGCCAGATCAGCTACAACTGGAAATCCTTCGCGCGCCAGGCCTTCAAGATCTGGGTCGATGTCGATGGGCTTGAACTGGCACGTCCCAATATCCAGGCCGATATGCCTGTCGTCGCCGATCTCAAGGACCTGATCCCTGCCCTCGCCGCCCGCCCCTACCCCGGCGCGACCGACGGCCACAAATCCTGGCTGGCATGGGCGGTCGAACGCAAGACGCGGTTTCCGGTGGTGCTCGAAGAGTATTGGACCAACAAGGTCGTCAATCCCTACTGCTTCATGGACAGCCTGTTCGACAACCTTCCGGAGGGGCGCATCGTCGTTGCCGCCAATGCGACCGCCTGCATTACCAGCTTCCAGGCCAGCAAGCTCAAGCCAGGCCAGCGGCTGTGGTCGAATTCCGGCGCTGCCAGCATGGGATACGATCTGCCGGCGGCGATCGGGGCTTGCAAGGCGTCTGGCGATCAGCCGATCATCTGCCTCGCGGGCGACGGCAGCATCATGATGAACCTGCAGGAATTGCAGACCATCGTCAGCAACCAAATGCCGATCAAGATCTTCCTGCTCAACAACAGCGGCTACGTTTCAATCTTTCAGACTCAGCGCAACTTCTTCAAGGGCGACGAGATTGGTGCCGGCCCGAAGAGCGGCGTGCAGTTTCCGAACTTCGAACCGCTGATGAAGGCATTCGGATTGCCTTACGTGCGCTGTAACCGGCATGACGACCTTGCCTCCTCGATCCAGGCGACGCTCGCCGCGAATGGCCCGGCGGTGTGTGAAGTCATCCTCGACGAAAACCAGCCATTTGCGCCGAAGCTCAGCTCCAAGCAGATGCCAGACGGAACGATCGTGTCTCCGGAACTGGAAGACATGGCGCCGTTCCTGAGCCGTGAGGAACTTGCTGAGAACATGCTGATAAAATAAATCGCCGGATTATCGCCCCTTGTTAATTTGCACCGTCAACGTCCTCGAACCGAAAGACATCAAACATGACGACTTCGCTCAACAAGGTCGAGGGAGAGTTTACGCAGCGACCCGGCGGCGAGTCCGAGGCGGATAGCCGGCTCAACGCATTCGCCAAGGAGCGCTATGCGAGCGGCGGCTTCGGGTCGCAGTGGAACTATCACTCCACGGTATTTCTGAAGCGCCAGGTGCTCTCGCGCTTGCTGTATCAGGACATGCTGTACAAGAAGATCCTGGACGTGCCGGGCGTGATCTGTGAGTTCGGCGTGCATTGGGGCGCCACGATCTCGCAGCTCATCAACCTTCGCGGCATGTACGAGCCGTTCAATCATTCGCGCACCATCTTCGGCTTCGACACCTTCGAGGGCTTCCCCGGCGTCGATGCGAAGGACGGCGGCTTTTCCGAGAGCGGCGACTATTCGACGAGCAAGGGCTATGAGACGCAGCTCGATGAGCTTCTCACGCTGCACGAATCCTTTTCGCCGGTTTCGCACATCAAGAAGTTCGAGCTGATCAAGGGCGATGTGAACAACACGCTGCCGGTCTGGACCAAAGCCAATCCGCACGCGATCATTTCGATGGCCATCTTCGATATGGATATCTACGCGCCGACCAAGTTCGCGCTTGAAACCATCCTGCCCCGCCTGACAAAGGGCTCGCTGCTGGTATTCGACGAGCTCAACTGCAGGCACTTCCCCGGCGAGACGACCGCCGTCATGGAGGTACTCGGCCTCAACAAGCTGCGCCTGCAGCGTTACGCGCATCAGCCGTACTGCGCTTTCGCCGTCTACGAAGGTTGACGCTCAACTTGCCATCGCACTCAGATTAAAGAAAAGGCCGCCAGAGTTGGCGGCCTTTTTGTTGGGTAAGTTATGTCGAAACAGACCGGTGACTAACCGACCTTACGATCGAAGAAGGCGTGCAGCTTCTCGACGACGAAGCTCAAATGCGGTTCGTCCAGCGCGGGGAACACGCCGAGCCAGAAGGTGCGCTCCATGATGATGTCGGTATTGGTGAGATCACCAACGACGCGGTAGTTCAGGTCCTTGAAATACGGCTGCCGGATGAGGTTGCCGGCGAACAGCAGGCGCGAGCCGATCTTGTGGCTCTCGAGATACTCCTGCAGGTCCTTGCGGCTCTTGCTCAATCCCTCGCGCAGCGTGATCGGGAAACCAAACCATGAGGGATCGCTGTTCGGCGTCGCTTCGGGCAAGATCAGCAGATCCTCAAGCGACTTCAGATGCGTCTTGAGGAAGGCGAAATTGTCCTTGCGCTTCTGCACGAAGAAGTCGAGCCGGTCCATCTGCGCCAGCGCGCACGCCGCCTGCATGTCGGTGATCTTCATATTATAGCCGACATGCGAATAGGTATATTTGTGGTCGTATCCCGCAGGGAGATCGCCGAGTTTCCACTTGAAGCGACGGCCGCAGGTGTTGTCGCAGCCCGGCTCGCAATAGCAGTCACGTCCCCAGTCGCGGATCGACATGATGATCTTGCGCAGATATTCGTCGTCCGTGTAGACCGCGCCGCCCTCGCCCATCGTGATGTGGTGGGCCGGATAGAAGCTGACCGTGCCGATGTCGCCGAACGTGCCGCACATCTTGCCGTCGTAGCGCGATCCCAGCGCGTCACAGCAGTCCTCGACGAGCCAGAGATTGTGCTTCTTGGCGATCGCGGTGATCGCACTGAGGTTGAACGGATTGCCGAGCGTATGCGCGATCATGATGGCGCGCGTCCGATCGGAAATCGCGGCTTCGACGCGCGAGACGTCGATGTTGTAGGTCGGGATGTCGACGTCGACGAACACGGGGATCAGCCCGTTCTGTATCGTCGGGTTGACGGTCGTCGGGAATCCTGCGGCGACAGTGATCACTTCGTCGCCCGGCTTGATCTGGCGATCGCGCAGTTTCGGAGATGTCAGCGACGTCATCGCCAGCAGGTTCGCCGAAGATCCGGATACCGTGGTCAGCGCATGCTGGCGACCGATATAGCCGGCGAGCCTGGCTTCGAATTCGGCGTTGAACCGGCCGGTCGTCAGCCAGCCGTCCAGGCAGGCATCGACCATAAACCGGATTTCCTTGGCGCCAATGACCTTGCCGGCCGGAGGGATCACCGAATTGCCGGGGGAGAATTCGCGCGCGGCAAAAGCCTGCTCGGCGTATTCCTCAACGAGCGACAAAATGCTCTGACGAAGAGGATTTGCTTCCTGCTTCATAAAAAACCTTTTATGTGTGAGCTGATCTGCGGATCGCCTCAGTCAACTCATGGTCCACTGGGGCGCGGCTCGACTTGAGCAATTTCGAGGCCAATACGGCAGCGTATCGACGTCACCGCTTTTATCATAGTATTTGTACC
Organism: Tardiphaga sp.; assembly: GCF_028290495.1. Taxonomy (GTDB): domain Bacteria; phylum Pseudomonadota; class Alphaproteobacteria; order Rhizobiales; family Xanthobacteraceae; genus Tardiphaga. The sequence goes on along the minus strand of NZ_JAQGJT010000134.1, from coordinate 29,390 downwards.
AGTCCAGTGCCCGACGATAGGCTAAGTACTGGGTTTTTGTGGGTATTTTCACGATCACGCGCGGCAAGAAACCGCTTGAGCAGGTAGTATTTCCTGATATCGTCGCGACGCTGCAGGGGAGCGCCTGCCCCTTGGTCCGGCTCGCTCGAACGTCAATGCATCGACATAACGAGCCATCCCCGCCAGTAGAACCAGTATTCGACGGGAGACCATTGATGACGGCGGCCACGCGCCCAGGCAGCACGATTTCGCGCTCATGGTCTTTTCAGCAGGATCTAGACGACATTCTCATCCGCATGGATCACTTGTGGCCCGATCTCCGGGGTGCGCGATTGTTCATGACGGGTGGAACAGGCTTTATCGGATGCTGGCTGCTGGAGGCGCTTCGTCACGCCAACATCGCCCACCAACTGGGTCTGCATGTAACGATCCTGACTCGGAACCCCGGTGATTTTTCCCGCAAGGCCCCGCACCTCACCGCTTACGAACATTTTCGGTTCCTTCAAGGCAATGTCGCGGAGTTCCCCATTCCTGATGGCGACTTCTCGCACGTGATCCACGCCGCGACCGACGCCAGCGCCGATCTCAACGACAACAATCCGCGCCTGATGTTCGAGACCATCATGCAGGGAACCCGACGGACCCTCGACGTTGCAGTAGAGAAAAAAGCCGAGCGGACACTGTTTCTGTCATCCGGCGCCGTCTATGGGCAACAGCCTTGGGAGATGGAGTGCGTCGGCGAGGATTGGCTGGGAGCACTGGATTGCACAAACGCGAAGAACGCGTATGGCGAGGGCAAGCGCGGAGCCGAGATGCTCTGCGCCATCTACCGAAAGCAATTCGGCGTGCATATCACGACGGCACGTATTTTTTCGCTTCTCGGGCCACACCTCCCGCTCGGCGTGCATTTTGCAGCCGGGAATTTCATTCTCGATGCCATGCAGGGCAAGACGGTCGTCGTTCAGGGCGACGGACGTCCGCACCGCTCGTACTTATATACATCCGATCTCACCGTCTGGCTGCTACACTTGCTACTGCGCGGAAAGCCAGTTTCCTACAACGTAGGCTCCGATGAATCGGTCTCGATCGCCGATCTCGCCCGGCTTGTCTCCCAGACCATCGGAAATGGCCAGTTCGAAATCCTCGGCAAATCGGATTCCGGATGGAACCCCGGCCGATACGTGCCGAAGACCGAACTTGTAGGCAACGAACTGGACCTGTACAGAACCGTATCCCTGACAGAAGCGATACGCCGTACGGCTACGTGGAACGGCTGGAGGGGATGAGTTGGCAGCCAGACCCGTCAGGTTGCCAAGTCGGAGCCGAACCTGTTTGACACGGAAAGCGATGGTCTGCTCCAAATGATAAGCAAGAAACCTATATTGTTCCTGCTCGTCGGAGGCGCCAATACAGTGTTCGGCTACTTCTCGACACTATCGATCTATTTCCTGCTTTCGCCCCGGATCCATACTTTTTTCATTGGCGTGATTGCGACCCTGCTCAACATCACCGTGTCATTCCCCAGCAACAAACTTCTGGTGTTCCGCACCAAGGGCCGCTGGCTGAGTGAATATCTGAGAAGCTATCTGGTTTATGGCCCGATCGGACTACTGGGGGCGACGGCGCTCACATGGCTGGTTGACGGATTGCACGTCAACATCTGGCTTGCACAGGGCTCCATCATGGCAGCCGTTGCTGTGTTTTCCTACTTCGGGCATTCGAAGTTCACATTTGGCCGTCCGGCGAAGCAACCACGGTAGTCACCAGCGAGCGTGATATGAATCAGTCAGACCTCATCACCATTGTCACCCCCTGCTACAACGAAGAGGGTAATGTCGACGAATTGTACCGCCGCATCCGCGCGGTCACAGCCGGTCTGGACAAGTACCACTTCGAGATCATCTTCATCGACAATGCATCGGAAGACGGCACCGTCGCAAAGCTGCGGGCACTCGCGATCACCGACCCGTTGTTGAAGATCATTATCAACACCCGGAACTTCGGTCATATACGATCGCCCTACCACGGCCTGCTTCAGGGCAGCGGCAAAGCCACGATCTACCTCGCGTCAGACCTTCAGGACCCGCCGGAGCTCATTCCCGAATTCATTCGCGCCTGGGAGTTGGGCTTCAAGCTGGTGATGGCGATCAAGCCCGTGAGCAAGGGCAATGCCCTGACCCACTGGCTGCGCAAGAGCTACTACCAGGTCCTCGACGGCATCTCCGACGTTTCGCTGCTCAAGGACGCCACGGGCTTCGGGCTGTACGACGAGGCGGTCCTGGTGCAGTTGCGCAAGATCGACGATCCCTACCCCTACATGCGCGGGCTTATTTGCGAACTCGGGTACCCCGTCAAGACGATTCCGTTCGAGCAGCCGCGTCGCCTCCGCGGGATTTCAAAGAACAATCTGTACAGCCTGTACGACATCGCGATGCTGGGCATCGTCAGTCACTCCAAGGTTCCGATCCGCATCGCCGCCTTTTGCGGCTTTGTTCTCGGCTTCTGCAGCGTACTGGCCGCGGTCATCTTCCTGTTGCTGAAACTCGCGTTCTGGGATTCATTCCCGCTGGGCATCGCCCCGATCGTGATCGGCGTTTTCTTTCTGTTCGGCATTCAGTTGCTATTCATCGGGATCATCGGTGAATATATCGGCTCGATCCACACCTACGTGCAACGAAGGCCGGCTGTCGTCGAACGCGAGAGAGTCAATTTCTGACCTGCGGCAAAGCCTCCCAACCGGCTACGGCCATTCCGCCCTCCTGCTCCGCGAAGCACTCACAGGCCGACTTGTACAGCACGATTCCGGAGGCCCCGGTTGCAGTGCTGTTTGGTTGTCGGTAAAGTCGTATCCAGAAAATAGGACGTTATATTGATGTCGGGCACCTCGATGCGCGAGAGCGTGAAAAGAAAAATCCGCGCCGTCATTCCGCTTCCGCTCATTCTGGTCGTATTCAACCAGCTGACCAGCCTCAAATGGCGCTCACGCGGTTTCAAAATCAGCTCCGACAGCAGCTGCTACCGAATTCAAAAAGACCAGCGACAGATCCGACTGGCAAAATCTCAAGCGATCTACCTCAACGATACGCTCGAGCATTTCGATTTCTACTTCGCCGGCGTCGAACCCATTCATGCCAACGGCATGGAGATCGTCGATTACTCGCTGCCGCACTGGCACGTCGTCAAAGGATTCGATCTGTTCCCGGTATACTTCCCCGCGGTCGCCGAGCCGATGCTGACGACTGCGCAGTACGTTGAATTCGCCGCATTCACCCCGGGCAGCGTCGTCATCGATCTCGGCGCCTATTCCGGCCTGACCAGCATCGTCTTCGATCAGGCGCTGCATGGCGACGGACGCGTGATCGCCCTGGAGGCCGACAAGCTGAATTCTGCGGCCTGCAAAAAGAACTTCGCGCTCTACACGAAGTTTTCCGGAAGAACGGTCGATCTGGTCGAAGCCGCCGTCTGGAGAGACAATAACGGCATCTCGTTCTCGTCCGAAGGCAGCATGGGAAGCTCGGCGGTCGATATCGTCGGCACCGGCAGAGGCGAACACACCAAGGTGTCGTCGATCACCCTCGAACGCCTCGTGCAACAGTTCAATCTTGACCGGGTCGATTTCATCAAGTGCGATATCGAAGGGGGCGAAGTGGCCATCTTCGATCAGCCGGAATTCTTCGCGCGTTTTAAGCCGAAGATTGTAATTGAGTGCCACGACCTGCAAGGCGCGAACACCTCGACCATTTGCGAAGCAGTGCTCGGCAAGTTCGGCTACACTTTCCAGCTCGTCGAGCAGCACGGCTATCCGCTGCCGTTGCTGATGTGTACGCCCGGCCACGGGTGACCATCCAAGTAGGCCTCCGGAGCGCAGCGTCGCCGACGGCCGTCACGACGCCGGATATCGCGTCATCGTCAGGGAGTGTCGAGAAAGCTCTCGCGATCCCGTAACGACTTCAAATGCAGACGCGAAGCGCTGCCGCAATTGAACAGCAGATCCATCACACTGACATGATGATCGAAGCTCGGCTGCGCCTGGCTGTATTCGGGATAGCCGGTGTAGTTAGCATAGCGCAATGCGACGCCCGCCTGTGTGAACCGCTGGGGATCGATATAGGCGCGTGCGGCCGGCCCTGAGATATAGGTGTCGGCCCCGCGAGCGATGCAGATTTCAACGAGACGATCGGTGGCAGTCTCCGTACGCTTGGGGATGGCTTCGCCGCGTGAGAACACGGTGGGCAGATCCAATCGCTGTGCAATGGCGCGCACCAGGACCTCATTCACCTCGGTGAGCAGCCGGAGTGGCGCCACCTGCAAATAAAGGGCTTCGAGGATCGGAGCCCACTCCGCGAAATGCGCGCTGTTGCGATAGCTGTGACGCAACGTATTCCAGTGCCGCAACGACCATTTGGGGTCAGCGATCTCGGTCAGGTTGATCGGCTGGAAATACTTCCCGGCGACCGTCACCGGCACCGTCAGCCACTGCGTCGCATTGTTGGCGACAATCCTGTTGCGGTTGCGCCAGTCTGAACGGGTGTACTGAACCTCATCAAACAGGACGATTTCGTCCGAGGCGGCGATGATGTCGAAATAGCCCTTCCAGGGCATATAATTCGACTGCATGATCGCAACAGTCTTGCCGGTTCTAGTGCCCACCGTCGCCCCCTACAGCCACTCTATTAACGCCACGCGCCTGACAACCGATGTGATAGATATCGCCACCCCCTGCGGAAATCGCCATTCAGCCCCCGGCCAAACAGCGTCACCGCCGCACCCCATCCGATCGCCAGCCGCCTCGGCAGCGCCAGGACAGGATAAAGCAGGATCCAGAAAATAATACGGTCGTGGAAACGCGACCTCAAATAGGCGGCCTGTTGGTCCAGGTCTGCCGTGGAGGCGATCCGCAGTCGCATCAGATAGAACGGCAGGAACCCGATGATCATCCTTGTCTCGATCTCGCGAACGGCGTCGCTCGTCAGGCCCTTTGCGCGATACTGATCCAGGATGTTTCCAAACTCCTGGACAAAAATACGGGAGAAACTGTAACCGCCGGAGTTGTTGCGCTTGCAAGCAATCTTGTAAGCGTTGACGTAAAGATTGGACGTGGCACGCAAGGCGATTTCGATCACCAGATGAACCTGGACCAGATTGCTGCCGCAATAAATGTTCGCGTCGATATCCGGCATCAACGCTTTCTGCATGACGTTGGAAGATATCAACGTCATTCGCGAGTTGACGGCCGCGAGAAAGGCGGAGGGATCGCTGAACCCGATCGCATCGCCGCCTTCACCGGGAAACTCCTTGCGGAAGTCGTCCTCGAAGCCATAGGCGCGAAGGCAGACCACACCATGCCTGCGGGGCTCCAGCACGTTCAGCAACCAGGCCAGGCAACCGTCGACGAGCAGGTCATCGTCTCCCAGGATCAGCACATAATCGCCGCGGGCCAGATTGTAGCACTGCGCGATGTTCGCGTCGGAGCCGACATTCTCGCCGTTGAGGATCAGGCGAATGTCCAGACCAGCGGCCTGCGCCGCACCGACCACCGCCACCGTCTGATCGGTGCTGCCGTTGTCGCTGACCAGGATTTCCACCCGGCCGGACTCGACCACCGCCATTTCCAGACGAAGCTGCTCAAGCGTCTGCTGCAGATAGTCACAGCGATTCCAGGTCGGAATCGCAATCGTCAGAACCGGTTGCGTCAAAGCCACATCGCCCTTCTCACCAACCGGCGACGAACGAACCCCAGGAGCGGGTCAATCAACTTCCGACGCCAACAACCTCGCGCGCCGCGTGGCGAACTCCTGCCAAACGCGCAACGCGAGAAATACGAATATCATTACTGCGATCGCGCCGGATATAGGGGCCAGGAAAGCCCAGGCCTTTCGGGGGGTCGAGACCGCCGGTTCGAACAGAACCATCGTCTTTCGGGTGTCCTGCGAAAGAATGGCAAGCCTTCCCTCATATGCGGTCAACTCGACATCCAGCGCGCGCTTCTCGGACATCAGTTTTGCTGCAAGCAACACAGCATCGGAAGTATCGGATTGCTGTCCAGGCGCGAGCTTCGCGAACTTGCGGTCGAGTTCTTCATCTGACTTCCGAAGCACCGCGAGTTGTTCTTGCAACAACTCGCCTCGCCCCTTCATGGCGCGCATAAAGGGTTCAAGCAGCTTCGCATGCTCTTCGATGATCTGTTCCGACGCTGCGCGCGCCGCGGCCCTGGCGACATCCGACGAAAGCGAGGATATGCGAAGCTCGATCAGATTTGGCAGGCCCTGCGCGGGCGCGCGAAGCGAGCGAACCGAAAGCATGCCGCGTCCGCCGTATTGACGCGCCGGCAAAGTTTCCACGAGTTCCGCCAGCCCGGTCCGCTGCGCGATCGACGACGCGAAGGCCGGCGAGCGCACCCGCTCGGCGAACGCCGAAGGATCTTCGAGAAAGGCCGGGTCAAGCTTGACCTGTTGCCCGATCGTTCCGGAAGAAATGCCCTGCTGGACCTGTCCTATGCTGACGATGAAAGTCGCATGACTGAACGAAAGCACCAAGAGCCAAGCGGCACAGCCGATCAATGCGCCTAAGACGCCGCCGATCACGACGAGCGTCCACTGCCTTCTGACGTCGATCATCACCTCACTCGAATGCGTCAAGATATCCAGCCTTCCGTCAATTAAAGTAATCCTATAGAGGACTTTTGGGGCCCATTCTAGCGCACAGATGACTAGGCCGGATGACGGTCAACACCGAGAGCTTCGGGAACATCTCGTTTGGACTCACGACGACGTTCGACCGGCACAAACCGTTCAATGATTTCAAACGTCAAAATTACGAGCAGCGCCAGGTTGAGCGGCGGGCGCACGAATACGCCAAGTGCAAGGCTCCACTCGACGACCACGGACTGGCCGGAAAGATAAACGTCCTGCAACCCGATGTCCTGTTTTAACAGGCTCACAATATCCAGGGGGGCGAACATCGTTAACACGATCCCCAGATAGAGCTTCCTATACCGCATCTTCATCAAGATCGGTACGAGAGGAAGATAAAAAATGAACGAGTAGCCGCCGACCCAGGTCCCTAAATTCGAAATAATCGCTATCGACACGACCACAACGATCTGTAGCGGAAGCGCCCTGGCGAACCACAGCCCCCCCAGGGAGATCGCCAGAACCATCCATTTCAAGGCCTCCAGCGTCGTTGCCAGCACTCCCGCTTCAACCCCCCGAAGACCAATTCCCCCACCCTGCGCAATGACAGCGCGCAGCACTTGGGCATAGTGCGAAAGGGTCGATGGAAGGCTGAGCATTTCCCGCACGGAAAACAGCGCATCCTCCTGCGAGAAGTTCAGAACGTTGGGCACGAAAAACATAAAGTTTTCGTCGAGCAGAATTCCTGACAGGAGGAAAATAGCGCCGGCCGCAAGGGTAGTAATCAATGCATATTCAAAACGTCGCACCAGAAAAAAGGCGAAAATGATAATGGCGAAGTATGGCTTGATATTAATCAGGATTGCGACAGCGATACAACACAGCGTGCCTGTGGCCGCAACAGCAAGGGCCAATACCGGCAACGCCAGCAAAATCAGATTCCCACGCTCAAGCGTGAAAAGCATCGGCGAAGCAAACACGATCGCCAAGAAAATAGGTATTATTTCCCGCGCGGAGAATACGCGCCACAACCGGCTGCGGAGCATCAAAAAGGGAATTGCCGCGTAGCCGACAAACAGCCAGACAGGATACTTGCCTGCATCCGCACGTAATTCGAAGGCGTTCGCAGCCTCTCGACTGCTCGTAATCAAATACTTGATCGGCTGAAGAAACAAGAAGTTGATAGGAGGATATACCGACCCCCAAGTGGTGTAGACGCCCATGTTGTCCGACCAGAACATGGGATGAAACAAATCCATGTACGTGTCGTTTTTATCGTAGACGAACGGCGCAGGAAGGTAGCCGGTTTGCTTGAACTGAAACCACATATACAGCGCCGAAACAATTTGGACGGCGCAGAACAACCGTAGAAACGTCAACCTTCGCGAATTTTGGCTGTCCGGTTCCAACAATCTATTCTTCCGTTTCAACGATTGCAGCGATTCGAACATAGGCCGAGAATAGGACCGATATATTCGTTAATGGCCGCGATGAACAGCCGTTGATTTCCTGCCACAGCCCGGATTTTCCTTTCAGGCGTCACCCCGCGGCAGGAAGCTTGAGGCAACAAATCCCATCTTTCTCGAACTCGGGTACGAAGCCCCACCCCTTCATCAGCTGGCAGCTCGTAACAATGGCTGACGCCGACACCCGGCGGAGCACTCGGTTCAACGACGCAGCGTCGGCTTCGTTTGGCGGCACGGCGAAACCAAGGTAGGTGAACGGAATGAGGTGCGGATATTGTTTCATCCCATCGAAAGTCCGATCGTCAATGACGATGCCCGTATCCTTGATACCGATGTTGCACCTTCCGGCCGCTTCACCAATGCGCATGCGGGCCGCCTTCCAGTCGGTCTGCAACCGGATCGATGGCCCGGCCCAACCTCCTGCGAACTTCCGATCGATCTCCTGCGAGAGAAAGCCCGATGCCACACAGAGGACCAGGCTGGCGACACCGAGCGGCCAGAGAAACAACCTGCCCTTCCCTCGAATACCCGACAACGCCATGGTGTTCAGCATCACCAGCATGAAGTGGACGTAAAAGCACCGGTAGAACGCCGTCGGGACATCGTAAATCAGCAGCGCGAGATGGCCGGCGATACCGAGGCACAGATAGAGCGATGGCTCGCGCAGCAATCCAGCCAGACGTTCGTGACGTGAACCGACGCTCCCCAGCGCCAGCCTGAGGCTACCGACGCCAAGCACAATCATCACGACAAAAGCCAGCAGGAGATTGAGCAAAACGGCAGATACGATACCCGCATTCAGAACAGCGAGCGCGCCTCCTGATCCCGCCGGATCAAATCCCGGCAGATAGTTGATGTCGTATTTTGTATTGAACCCGAAAATGCCCGCATAACGCGGCAGCTTGTTCAGAAGATAGGTTTCGACGCCCGGCCAGCCTTCCTGCCGCGCCAGGCCGGTCAATTCCATCTTGGCGAAGACAGGCGCAATGGAGGGGAATTCAGGGCAATTGACTTTCGCTGTTGCCAACGACGCCGTAGCGCCAACCAACATCGCCACGGCACACAGCCCCGCCAGCCCGCGCATCGCCAGCGACGGCGTGCGTAACGCAATAGCGAGAACCAGCAAGAGCAGGATCGGCAAAAGGATCAGGGCTTGCTGATGAACGAAGACAGCCATCAACGCGAGGCACGTCGTGACAACCAGATAAGTACCGGAAATCAGGGGGCTGGGATGGCGCCGGATCACCACCCCATATCCGGCCACGCAAGCCACGCCGAGAAAGAACAACGGCGCTTCACCACGAGACAGGATCACGCCGGAGCCAACGACACCGATCAGTGCTGCTGCCGTCATGAGAGCGGCTGCTATGGCATCGCGGCGAATCGTCACCAGCAGCGTGGTCAAGAGGGCCAACATCACTCCCACGACCTGGGGATACCGCACCATCGACCATCCCGCCCCGGAATCGATGACCGACAGAGCGTAGGCGACAGGACGAAAAATCACCGGGATTTCTCGCGCATTGCTCAGGCAAGGCAACAGGCCATAGGCCATAGCGCCGTCAGCGAGATAGCGCGCCCGCAACAAACGAAACGCGATTTCGTCGGGATAAAGCGGCATTTTCAGCCACTGGGAAAGATAAAACAGCGCCGCACCACACACGATGACGCACGCCGCCCAACATTGACGCTGGCGCGAAATCAACATGCGGCGCGACCCATCAAGCTACGATTCGCAAACGCACGCCGGATCACTATCGCGCTGGCCTGCCGCGCGGCGAAATCGCCAGCGGACATGAGGCCCGAAACATTCCGCATTTATATCAAAAGCCGTTGAACTGGTCACGTGCCCGAGATCTCGAGCACTTCACAAGGATGCAGTTATCCTCAACATTCATTCGGGCCGCCTGAGCAATACAGTTTCGGACACGGTCAAAGCGGGGAAGAAAATCCGGTCCCGTCAGGACGCGTTGCGCAACTCAGTGGCTAGCCGTGATTCAAGCGAGCCGCAATGGCGCGACGGGTAGAAATTTCCGTGCATTGCCAGCGCCAATAAATAACTGATATTGCAGACTTATTCGCAAGCCCCAAATTCCGTACCGCATGCCGCGCGCATTGCCTCCAACACCTTGCGTCCTTGCACGATCGAATCACAGATTGCCATTACCGGAAATAAAACGGCACTTCGCTGCCAACTGCTGCGGTACCCGGCGATTCTTGATAGCAGACCACCGCATTAATACACTTTACACATCGCCGGCAAACTGTAGACAGGACGGATCAAAACAACCGCAAGCACGGCTATCGATCTAGGGGGCACCGATCGATGCCGTAACGTGGAGGCCCCTTCAATGATGCCCGCCGTTTTTCTGTTCGTGCTCTTCACCACGCCCGCCTACGCCTATCTCGATCCTGGCACCGGCAGCATCGTTGCGCAGGTGATTATTGCGGCAATGCTTGGGGTCCTATTTCAAGGCAAAATGCTCTGGCGTCGCCTCAGGGGCTTTGTCGCAGCTATGTACCACCGACGAAAGCCGTGACTCCCGATAACGCATCGTTCCGCGATCCCGCCGGGTTTGTATTCACGCAGGACGGCGTCGTGTTGCGTCAGGTCAACCTGATCTACAGCGAGCACTACGATCTGCTGATGCAGTCAGGCTTGTACGCCGATCTCGTCGGCGCCGGTTTGCTGATTCCCCATCGGGAGTATGGCACCGCGCCGTCCGCCCCGGCGCAGACCTACAAGGTCATTGAACCCGACAAGATACCGTTTATTTCGTATCCGTCGGAATGGAGTAGCGGCCAGTTGAAACAGGCCGCGCTGACCACGCTCGAAGTGCAGCGCCGGGCACTGTCATTCGGCATGTCACTGAAAGACGCCAGCAGTTTCAACATCCAGTTTATCGGCAGCCGCGCTGTCCTGATCGATACGCTTTCGCTGGAACGTTACGTCGAAGGGACGCCCTGGGTTGCCTACCGGCAATTCTGCGAGCATTTCCTGGCGCCGCTAGCGCTGATGAGCCTGGCAAATTCGAGCGCCGCCGCGCTACTCGGAAATTCGATCGACGGGATTCCGCTGACGCTCGCCAGTCGGCTGCTGCCGATACGGAGCCGACTTCGTCCCTCATTGTTGCTGCATCTTCATTTCCACACGCTGGAGCTGAGAAAGCATCAGAATCCGTCCGCGAGCCGCAAGACCGGCCACGTGACACTGACTGGCCTGCGCGGATTAATCGATAGCCTTCACGGCGCCGTTTCCCGGCTGAAGTTCGCAGCTGCCGACAGCGAATGGGACGATTACTACGACCGCACCAACTATCCCGCCGCCGCCATGGAAGAGAAAGCCTCGATCGTCCGAGCCTGGGTCGAGGAACTGAAGCCTAAAATCGTCTGGGATATCGGCAGCAATCGCGGCAGGTTCAGCCGCATCGCCGCCGAAAGCGGATGTTACGTCATTTCCGCCGACAGCGATCCGGCTGCCGTCGACAGCAACTATCGGCAATGCCAGCTTCGCAACGAAACGAACATCCTGCCGGTGGTCATCGATATCTCCAATCCAACCCCGGCCTTCGGTTGGGCCAACACCGAGCGCCGTTCGTTCCTGCAACGCGGACCGGCAGACACCATTCTGGCGCTGGCGCTGGTGCATCATCTGGTGATCACGCGCGGCGTGCCGTTCGAAAAGATTGCCGCGACCTTGGCCGGGAGCAGCACTTCCTTGATTGTGGAATTCCCGTCGGTCGAGGATTCGCAGGTGCGCCAGATGTTGTCCCAGAATACAGCCGCGGTCGCGCGTTACAGCGAAACGGCATTCCGCGACGGCTTTGGCCGGCATTTCCGGATCGTCCGCGAGCAGACGATTTCCGGCAGCCACCGAACTCTCTTCCTGATGACGCCGGTCGCATCATGATCGGCCGATTTTCACGATCCTATTTGCTGTTGCTGTCGGCTTTCACGCTGGCTGTGACCCTGACCTTTTTCCCCGTCGTGAAGGCGGAGTTGCAAAACCCTGTCACTTTTCCGATCGCGTTCATTCCCTTGCTACTGGCTTTCGCAGGACTGGCAGTCCTGCTGACGCTGCTGATCACCGGCTGTGAAGGCTGGGTCCGGCCACAATGGCGGCGGGGGGCGGTCGTCGCCAACATCGCGCTTGCCTTGCTCGCCTGGATCAAAGGCAGCGTGATCCTCTGGGACTACGGCTCGCTGATGGGAAACACCCCGGACTGGCAAGCCTACAGCCTGCAGGGAGCCATCGATATCGCGCTTTGCGCCGCCATTGCGATCGCTTTTGCCTTGGGGCGCCGATGGATATTCCGCAAGGCCACAACGATCTGCGCCTTCTTGTGTCTGGCGCAGGCCCTTCACATGGTCTGGCTGTCGCCTGCATTTTCGGAACGCACCTTCGCCGAACTGATGGCCAAGGAAACGCTGGAGACTACCGAGAAACACGAGGAGATCGTATCGACCACCAGCAACGTGGTCGTCATCATACTCGATACGTTCCAGTCTGATGTCTTCGCCGATCTGCTTGCCAGGCAACCCGCGCTCGCACAGGAGCTTCCCGGCTTTCGCTACTTTGCCGACACCGCATCGGCATTTCCCTATACGTTGCTGAGCGTGCCTTCGGTACTGACAGGCGAGGATTATCTTAACCAGGTTCCTTACGCCAAATACCAGTCCGAGTCCTATTCGGGACCGAATTCCATCATGAAAAGACTGATGGACGACGGATATTACGTCGAACTCGACCGATGGGGATTGGCGACGCCTATTCCGAATCGTTCAGCGCTGGCATCCAACCTGGTGCGGACGTTTTTTCCCGATCTGGAGACGACCGTGAGCATGCAACTGTTCGCGCTCTATACGATCGCGCCGCAATTCCTGAAACAGATGATGTTCCGCACGGTGTCGCAGGTCGGGCTCGACGCAACCGATACGATCGACAACAATCTGACATTCATCCGCAATCTCCTGACGCTTCCAACCAAACGCATTGATCGGCCCGTCGCAAAGATCATTCACCTCAAGGGACCGCACATTCCGCTGCAGCGTTACGAAGCGTCCGGCTTTGATTATTTTGCGGCTGCAAGGAATGGAGAGACTAAATTCAAGGAAGCTGAAAGAACGCGGGCGAACTACACGGCGGTAGCCGAACAGTCGATCCGCGGCGTGGTCGGCTACATGAAGAGGCTCCGGGACGCCGGCGTTTACGACCGGTCCAACGTGTTCGTATTCGGCGATCACGGCGCCGGCCTGCAGGGGCAGGCGTTCGTCGCGCCGCCGGCGTGGAATATTCCCGCAGGACACGACATGGTTGCCTCAGCGTTGCGCGTCGCCGCGCTGCCCCTGCTGATTGTGAAGCAGGCCGGGGCCACAGGTCCGCTGCAGACGGTGGCGACGCCGGTGAGCCTCTCCAATCTGAATTGCACGATGCGCCGCTTGCTCCCGGCATATGCGAACGACAGCTGCTTTTCGCTGTTCGATCCCAAGGCGATGCCCCCTGCTTCCCGGTTGTTCTATTCAACTATCGTCAGGTTCGATCCCCAGGGCTATTTTCCAACCTTCAAGGCTTTCGAAATCAACGGCCCGGTCTGGAACGACGAGTCCTGGCGCGCCTCGCCCATACAATACCTGTCGCGCAACAGGCTCTATCGAATTCCGCCTTACAAGCCCGACGAAATAATGACGTTCGGCCGCAATGGAAACGCCGATGACTACCAGTCGTTCGGATGGGGTGATCCCGGCGAAGGATTTGCCTGGACTATCGGCCGGCGCGCCGACCTCACCGTCCCGCTGGCGGGGCCGACCTCACAACCGCTGATGCTGGTAGCCTCGCTATCGCCCTTTCTCGTGCCCGGTCGACTGGAGAGCCAGACGGTCAACGTCTATGCGAACGACGAAAAGCTTGCGACCTGGATGGTGGGAGCAGCGGGGCAATACAAGGCAGCCGTTCCTTCGCGCATCGCCGCGAGCGACCGGCTCGACCTTCGATTCGACCTGCCGGATGCTACCTCGCCATTCGCCCTCGGGCTGAGCAAGGACGACCTCAGTTATGGCGTTCAAGTGCAGTCTGCCGTCCTTCGCAACACGGCCTATGAAATCGGTGACACGATCAGGTTCGGACAGGCCGGAATCGCCACCGACTATCAGTCGGCCGGTTGGGGCACCCCGGGCGACGGCTTCACCTGGACCGTTGGAAAACAGTCAAGCCTGGAACTTCCGTTGCCGACCTCGACCACCCAGCCATTGATGCTGGAGGTTTTGCTCGCGCCCTTGCAGGTCCCCGGAAAGGTCGAGGGCCAGACCATCAAGGTCTACGCCAATGGTGAGAAAATCACCGAGTGGCATGCGACCCACGCCGGAAAATACCGAGCGGCGATTCCGTCCCGCCTGGTTGCCAGCGGTCGGATCGATCTCCGTTTCGATCTTCCCGACGCAAAATCACCTGCAGAACTCGGACTGGGCGAGGACCGGTCCCGCCTCGGAATGCAGGTGGAATCGGTGGCGCTGCGAACGGTGGCTTACCGAACCGGAGATATCATTGCCTTTGGACAGGACGGCAATGCGGCAGACTTTCAATCCGGCGGATGGAACCAGCCGAGCGCCGGTTTCACCTGGTCATCCGGAAAGCAAACCAGCCTCGTCATCCCGCTGCAGGACTCAGCAGCCGGAGCGCTGACACTGCAGGTTTCCCTTACGCCCTGGCTCGTACCCGGAAAAGTGGAGCGCCAGACCGTCAACGTCTTCGCCAACGGTGAAAAAATTGCCGAATGGATCGCAACGGCCAGCGGTCGCTACAAGGCGCAGATTCCCGCGCGGCTGACGGCGAGCGGCGTCATTAAACTTAGCTTCGCGCTGCCGGACGCCACCTCCCCCGCGCAGTTGGGCATCAGCAGCGATCCCGCCCTCTACGCCGTTCAGATGCAGTCGATCACCTTCGGTAGTAACCCTTACGTGCCCGGCGATACCGTAACTTTCGGACGCGACGGCAATTCGAAGAGGTTTCAATCCGGAGGATGGGGCGATCCACAGGCCGGCTTCACCTGGACGGTCGGCCATCAGAGCTCTCTCGACATGCAGTTGGCGAATATCCCCACGGAATCATTGACGCTCAAAGCCTCGCTGATCCCCTTTGTGGTGCCCGGAAAACTGGAACGTCAAACCGTGGTCGTCTACGTCAACAACGAAAAAATCAACGAATGGTCGGTCAGCGCAGCCGGAGAATTTGAGGCAGACATTCCGGCGCGTCTTGTCGAGAGCGGGAATCTCGATCTGCGTTTCGATCTGCCGGAAGCGACGTCACAGGTCGCGCTCGGGCTAAACGATGACCCGACAGTGTTCGCCGTTCAGGTGCACTCGCTCACGCTGCGCTGAAGAGGTGGCCTCGGGTACGCCGCTCAGATCTTTCCGATCAGCGCGGCCAGCGCGAGGCCGAGATTTCCGAGCCAGGTCTGCCGGTAGACGCCGGAGCATTTCAGCTTCCACAGCCGGACCAGCATCGGCGCCGAACCGGCTTCGGAAAACAGCCGCAGTGTCTCGCGGTTGCCAGCGGATAGCTGCGCATCGACCGAGCGCAGCAGTTCGCGATTGATGGCATTCCAGCGCGATATCGTGCCCTGAAACATCAACTCCAGGCGCCGCCGGACCGCGCCGACACCGCGATTGGAGCCCATGACGTTGCCGTCATGCTGACGATACTTCAGCGTCGACGCGCTGTCGTAATAGGCAATGCCGTCGACCGCGGTAACGAGCAGATACAGCGCCCAGTCGTGCGAGACCGCCGGCGCTTCGGCGGCCGCCTGCAACAGGCGCCGGGCGGCGCGGTTGAACACCATCGTGTTGGCGCCGCCGATGTTTTGAACCAGCGCGTTGCGAAACACCGCCGGCCGCCGGAACAAGGTGGAATGGCCGCGCGGAAGCCCCTGCGAGGTGATCAGTTCGGTGCGCGAAAAATACACCGCCGGAATTGAATCGTCCGTCACCGTTTCGAACCAGGCGAGCGCACGCGCCAGCTTGTCCGGATACCAGATATCGTCCTGGTCGCTGAAGGCAAAATAGGTGGCGTCGATCGCATCGTCGCGCGCCAGCGTCAGGAAGTTATCCACGAAACCGGTCTTCGGCCCGATACGCACTTCAACCGGCTGGTCCACGGTCGCGGCAAAGCGCGTGACGAGATCGCGGGTCGCGTCGCTCGAGCCATCGTCGGAGACGTGGAGCGACCAGTCCGAATGGGTCTGGTCTGCAAAGGACTGCAATTGTTCGTCAAGATGCTCCGCCCCATTCCAGGTCCCCATCAGGATGGCCAGGGAACGGCGAGAGGTGCTGGTTTCGATGTGCGCCATGCTTTCAGCAGATCCTGTATCGGGTGCCACGAGCGCCATCAATCGAAGCGCGGACGGAAGCCGCGCGGGCTCCAGCCGAAATCCTGCTTCGCAGGCGTGTCGTCGAACACCATGTCCATTGCCATGCGGCTGCCCATCGCAGCGTTCGCTTTCGGAAACAGCGGCTTCGCAAGGGTGAACGCGGCGCGCCACAGCACCGGCGGTACCGACAGGATGCGGCGGGGCCTATTGAGGCCGTCGAATATCCGGCCGACCATTTCGCGATAGGTGATCGTCTCGGAGCCCGGCAGCGCATAGGTATTGCCGGCTGCCGCGTCGCTGTTGGCCGCCTGCAGCGCGCCGATCGCAAGGTCTTCCGCGTGCACCGGCTGGCGTCGGCCGGAGCCGCGTCCCGCCAGCGGCAGCACGCCATATTTCCGGATCAACCGCGCCAGCCGCGTGATGTTGGCGTCGCGGCCTTCCGCGTAGATGATCGTCGGGCGAAGGATGGTCCAGCCGATGCCGTATCGCTCGCAGGTTGCGATCAGGCGGCGCTCGCCGTCCGCCAGCCGTTGCAGCAAGATACGTTCGGACTCGATCTCCGACTCGATCTTGGTGACGATGCTGGTCGATGTGAAGGCCACCACCCGCTTCAGCGACGGCGTGTAGATGTGCGGCAAAGCGTCTGCCAGCGCGCCGACCTCGACGGTGCAGAACAGTCGATCGACATCCGGCAACTTCAGGCTTTGCGGCGCCGTCAGATCGCCTTGCACCCACTCGATGCTGTCGCTGGCATGGGGCGATCGCGAAATCGCCACCGGTTTCTCGCCTGCACGGACGAGCTGCGCGACGATATAGCCGCCGACAACTCCCGTGGCGCCGAGAACAACGCTCCGCATCCCGCTACTTTCATCGTTGGTGTTGAGGCGCTCCGCAGCCAGATAGCGCAATTGGCAAGGTTGCGAAAGCGGCTTGGCCGCCTCCGCGAGGATCGCTCAGGCCGTCGGATCTTCGGCAATCGCCAGCAGATAGCGGCCGTAATCGACCTTTTCCAGCTCCCGGCCGAGCCGCGCCAGCTGGGCACGATCGATGAACCCCATCCGGAATGCGATCTCCTCGGGGCAACTGACACGGAACCCCTGCCGCTTCTCCAGCGTGCGCATGAAGTCCGACGCATCAAGGATCGAATCCGGCGTACCGGTGTCGAGCCAGGCAAAGCCCCGGCCGAGCTTTTCGACGTGCAGTTCGCCCATCGCCAGATAGGCAGAGATCGCATCGGTAATCTCAAGCTCACCGCGCGGCGACGGCTTCAGCGCCGCGGCGATATCGACGATGCGATGGTCGAAAAAATACAGACCGGTGACCGCCCATTTGGATTTCGGAGCGGCAGGTTTCTCGACGATCGACAGCGGGCGGCCTGCGGCGTCGAATTCGACGACGCCATAACGCTCGGGGTCGGTGACGTGATAGGCGAACACCGTCGCGCCGCTCGGTCGCTCCCGTGCTGCGTTTAGCGAAATCGGCATGCCGTGGCCGAAGAAGATATTATCGCCAAGGATCAGCACCGAGCTCTCGCCGCCCACGAAATCAGCCCCGATCACATAGGCCTGCGCCAGCCCTTCGGGGCGCGGCTGAACCAGATAGCTGATCTTGATGCCGAGCCGCTCGCCATTGCCGAGCAGTTTCTCGAAGCTGGGAAGGTCCGCCGGCGTGGAAATAATGAGAATGTCACGCACGCCCGCCAGCATCAGCGTGCTCAACGGATAATAGATCATCGGCTTGTCGTAGACCGGCAGCAACTGCTTGGACACGGCAAGCGTCATCGGATAGAGGCGCGTGCCGCTTCCGCCTGCGAGGATGATTCCCTTCATGTCGCAGCTCCAAGGAGGTGGTGGCCGAAAACGTAATGGCCAGGCGCGTCAGCGGGGATGCCGGCACGATTGCTGGGCGCAGAGCGGCCCTCATGTGCCTTCTCCATCGCACGGACCGCGAATCTTGGCAATTCGACGGCCCCGACGTCAGTCGTTATGGCTCACCGACAACCTCGCCACACAGGCCGCCACGCCCTGACGCCAGTCCGGCAGCGACAGACCCAGCGCCTGCTCAAGCTTGGCGCCGGCGAGCCGCGCTTCCCCCGGGCGGCGGGCCGCCGTCGGATAATCCCGCGCGGCAATCGGCAGGATTTCCGCCGTCGGCAGGTTGCGCTGAGCCGCACAGCGCATCACCTCCCGCGCGAAATCGAACCAGGTCGCCTCGCCTGCATTTGCAGCGTGATAGGTGCCCCACGCCATGTCGGCCCGCCGCGTTACCGCGCGCGCTGCAATCGCCAGCACGGCATCTGCAAGATCCGGCACGTAAGTGGGCGATCCCCGCTGATCGGCCACCACCTGGATCTCGGCCCGGGTCGCTGCCAGTCGAAGCATGGTCTTGACGAAGTTGGCGCCCCACGGGCTGTGCAGCCACGCCGTGCGCAGGATCACGTGCTGCGGACAGGCCCGTGCGACCCGGACCTCGCCCTCAAGCTTGCTGCGGCCGTAGACGTTGATGGGCGCCGTCGCGTCATCCTCGCGATAGGGTTCCGCCTTGCCACCGTCGAACACATAGTCGGTCGAGATCTGGATCACCGGAATGCCGTGCACGGCACAGGCCCGCGCGACGAATTCCGCCCCCAGCGCGTTGACGAGATGCGCCTGCTCCGGCTCGGATTCGGCCTTGTCCACCGCCGTGTAGGCCGCCGCGTTGATCACCGCGTCCGGTTGCAAACGCGCCACCGTGGCCATGACGGATGTTTCGTCGGTTAGATCGAAATCCGGGCGCCCTGCCGTAACGATCGCGATATCCGTCCCGGGAGATCGTTCGACCAGGCCGTGCACGAGCTGGCCGGTACGGCCGGTGACGAGAATTCTCACGAGGCCACGCGGCCTGCTGCTGGCGACGCCACCAGGCCAAGACGCTGGCCGGCATGGCCGCGCAGCGGCGCCCACCAGTCCTCATTGTCGAGATACCAGCGCACGGTCTTTTCAAGGCCCGTCTCGAACGTCTCCCGGGCACGCCAGCCAAACGTGGATTCCAGCCGGCTGGCGTCGATGGCATAGCGCTGATCGTGCCCCGGCCGGTCCGTCACGAAGGAGATCAGCCTGCGATGCGGCGCGCCCGGCCGCAGGCGATCCATGATCCCGCAAATGCGATCGACGACATCGGCATTGCTGTGCTCGTTGCGGCCGCCGACGTTGTACTTCTGTCCGGGTTCACCGCCCTGCAGGATCAGCACCAGCGCGCGCACGTGGTCATCGACATGAAGCCAGTCGCGCACATTGGAGCCGTCGCCGTAGATCGGCAACGGCTTGCCTTCGATCGCATTGAGGATCATCAGCGGAATGAGTTTTTCCGGAAACTGGTACGGCCCGTAATTGTTCGAGCAATTCGAAATGATCGTCGGCAATCCATAGGTGCGGTGCCACGCAACGACGAGATGATCCGACGCAGCCTTGCTCGCCGAGTAAGGCGAGCTCGGATCATAGGCCGTCTGTTCGGTGAACAGGCCTTGCGCACCGAGCGATCCGTAGACTTCATCGGTAGAGACGTGGAGAAATCGAAATGCGCGCCGCTGCGCGCCCGACAGTCCTTCGTAATAGCGACGTGCCGCGTCGAGCAAAACATAGGTGCCGGTGACATTGGTCTCGACGAAGGCTGCCGCGCCTGTGATCGAGCGGTCGACGTGGGTCTCCGCCGCCAGATGCACGACCGCGTCCGGCTGGAATTCCGCAAATGCCTGGCCAACACCGGCGGCATCGCAGATGTCGAGCTTCCGCAGGGCGTAGCGCTGGTCGCGCGCGACAGAGGCTACCGATGCGAGGTTGGACGCGTAAGTGAGCTTGTCGACGTTGAGGACGTCGGCTCCCTCTTCGCCGACGAGATGGCGAACCAGTGCCGACCCGATGAAACCCGCACCGCCGGTCACCAATATACGCATGAAATCCTCGCTGTGACCTGCTGTGTCAGATCGAGCCGGTGAACGCCGGCTCCAGATCCTTCAACATGGGATGCGTTCGGTCCTTGGCTGAAAGCCTGGCATCGTGATGCGATACCGGCCAGTCGATACCGAGCGAGGGGTCATCCCACAGCAACCCCCGGTCACTCGCCGGCGCGTAGTAATCCGTGACTTTGTAGACCACCTCGGTATCGGGCTCAAGCGTGCAGTATCCATGAGCAAAGCCCGGCGGAATCCATATCTGCACACAGCGTTCGGGGCCGAGCGTTGCGCTGACATGCCGGCCGAATGTCGGCGAGCCCACGCGGATATCGACAGCGACGTCAAAAATTCGACCGCGCACCACGCGCAGCAGCTTGCCCTGGGCGTGTGGCGGAAGCTGGAAATGCAAACCGCGCAGGGTGCCGGCCTCCGCGGACAGCGAATGATTGTCCTGGACGAAATCTGGTCCGATCCCGGCGGCCGCCATCGCGTTACGGTGGAAGGTTTCGGTAAAGAAGCCGCGTCCGTCGCGGTGAATCGCCGGGTGGATCAACTTTACGTCAGGGATGGCGAGCGAGCTTATGTCCACGCAGCAGACTTTCTTCAGGCCGAAATCCGAAAGCGCCTCGGTCCGCCGGCAGTCTACCCGCTCACCGATGCGAACGGAAATGCCATCGCATCGGCATCGTCCAGGTCCGTCACGGCCAGCAGCGGCCTTGCGTCCGCAGAGGCAATATGAAAGGAGATTGGCGTTACGCGGGGCCAGTTACGGTCGTTTTAGCGCAGGTTCACGGCCGCCGAATCCGGCTTGGCCTGAAGGCAATCGGTGAAGCCGTGTATCACATCATGCAATCTGGTTATGCTGGTTGTGCGGCCACACCGATCCCTCACGGCAAGCTCGTGACGGAACCTGCGCGGCTGCCGGCATGAGACTTGTCCCGACGACCGCCCTGCATGTCATTCTGGCGCAGCGAATGTGGCAGGCCGGTTCAGGCGTCATCACGATCGTGATGATCACCAGTTTTCTCAATCCCGCCCAACAGGGCTGGTACTTCAGCCTGCTCAGCCTGTCGGCCCTGTACACGCTGTTCGACATGGGGCTTTCCTTCGTTCTGGTGCAGGCTGCGGCGCATGAATTCGTCGGGCTTCGCTGGCGAGCGGGGGGGCTGGTCGAAGGCGGCAACGCCGAGCGCTTCGCTGCCGTCACCGCCTGGGCCGCCCGGCATTACCTCTGGTTGACGCTGGGTTTTGCGATCATCATCACGCCCGCCGGCATGCTGTTTTTCTCCACAACCTCGGCGGCCGGAATCGACTGGAAAATGCCCTGGCTGGTGCTCGCCTCGGCCAGCGCGGCAGCCCTCCTGGTGCTGCCGTTCATGGCCGTTGTCGAAGGCAGCGGCGAGGTTCGCGAGGTCTACATCGTGCGCCTGATCCAGGGCGTCGTGGCGGGCTTCGCCACCTGGCTGGCCTTCCTGTCCGGCGCCGGGCTGTGGGCGGTGGTGATGACGCCGCTGGCGACCATTGCCATCCAGGGGCTCTGGCTGGCGCGCTGGAAGCCGAACCTGCTCAAACTGGCCCTGCACGGCCCGCACCGCCTGATCCGCTGGCGGCAGGAAATCTGGCCGCATCAATGGCAGCTGGGGCTCGGGTGGGTCTGCGGCTATCTGCTGACCCAGATCTACACGCCGGTGCTGTTCAAGGTTCAGGATGCGGTCGTCGCCGGACAGATGGGCCTGACGATGACGGCGTCCAACATGCTCGGGCTGCTTGCGCTATCGTGGATCACCCGCCACGTCCCGGCGATGTCCAGGGCGGTGGCGATGCGCGAATGGGCACAATTCGACGCGCTGTGTCGTCGCGACCTGATGTGGTCCTGCCTGGCATTCGTCGCGGGCGCCGCCGCGCTTTGCGTGCTGCACCGCCTCCTCAGCTATACGCCCTACGCCGACCGCGTGCTGCCGTTCTGGCTATTCGCAGGCGTTCTGGTGTCCGGCTTCCTCGGTCATGTCCAGAACGCGCTGGGCGCGCAACTGCGGTCGTTTCGCCGCGAGCCGCTGATCTGGGTGTCGCTGGTCGGCGCCGTCCTGATGGCAACCGGCGCGGTCTGGGGTGCGGTGCACTACTCGGCAACGGGCGTCGTACTGTCGCTTCTGGCGGTACAGGCCCTTGTTATCCTGCCGGCCTCGACCGTAATCTGGCGTAATTGCATCAGCAGATGGAAAACGTCGCCCCCGGTCGCAGCAGCGGCGCTTCCGTCCGATGTCGAACTGGGAATCGTCTCGCATTTGGACGCCTAGTCCGACCGGGCATCGTCCACGATAGCCCACCCCATTGAACTTCAGGAGTTCCGGTCCGAGATGGAAGTACCATTCAATCGCCTGCAGCTCGCCGGACCGGAACTTGATAACATCCGCGAGGCGATCGAACTGCAGCAGCTCTCGGGCGATGGCAGCTTCACCGAACGATGCCAGACTTGGCTCGCCGGGCAAATCGGCGCCAAGGCCGTTCTGCTGACGCATTCCTGCACCGCAGCACTGGAGATGGCGGCGATCCTGATCGGCATCGAGGCCGGGGACGAGGTCATCATGCCCTCGTTTACTTTCGTCTCCACCGCCAATGCCGTCGTGCTGCGGGGAGGTATCCCGGTGTTCGTCGACATCCGCCCGGACACGCTGAACCTTGACGACACCCTGGTCGAGGCAGCGATCACCTCCCGCACCAAGGCGATCTTTCCGATCCATTATGCCGGCGTACCCGCCGAGATGACGCCATTGTGCGAGATCGCCGAGCGGCGCGGCCTGATGGTGGTGGAAGACGCCGCGCAGGCGCTGGGCTCGTCCTATCAGGGACGCCCGGCCGGTTCGTTCGGCCAGCTGTCAGCGTTCAGCTTTCACGAGACGAAAAACATCATTTCCGGCGAAGGCGGGGCGCTGGCCATCAACGATCCGGCGCTGCTCGAGCGCGCCGAGATCATCCGCGAAAAGGGAACCAACCGCAAAAAATTCTTCCGCGGTGCCGTCGACAAATACACCTGGGTCGATATCGGTTCTTCGTTCTTGCCGGGCGAACTGATCGCCTCCTTCCTGTACGGTCAGTTGCAGCACGCCGACTCCATCACCAGGGATCGCCGGTCCAACTGGACTGCCTATGACGATGCGCTGCGCCGATTCCAGAACCGCGGACTGAAGACGCCGCAAATTCCCGCCCATTGCGTCCACAACGGCCATCTCTACTACATCGTCCTGCCGACGCCCGAGCTACGGACGGAGCTGATACAGCGGATGGCGGCCGACGGCATTGCGACGCCGTTCCACTACGTACCGCTGCACGATTCGCCGGCCGGAAAGCGCTATGCCCGTGCCCACGGCGATCTGCCGAACACCGTAGATCTCAGCGCGCGGCTTGTCCGCCTTCCGCTTTATCCACGGATGGACGGCGCCGTCGACCGGGTCGTTGAAACCCTGTCCGGACATCTCGACCAGATGCTCTGACCGCGCCGCCGCGTCGGCGCGGGCGGCTTGTTCGGCCTTGCAAGTTCGCCTAACTTACTTTGATGCGCCGGGCCTGCGCATGATTTGACAAGGAGGCTGCGTGAAACTTTCGGTCGTGACGACGTTGTACCGGTCGGCCGCGACGATCGATGAATTCCACGCCCGGAGTCTCGCTGCGGCCGCGCCAATTTACGACGACCTTGAACTGGTGCTGGTCAACGACGGCTCGCCCGACAACAGCCTCGACGTTGCCCTCGCTTTGCACCGGCACGACCCCCGCGTGGTGGTCGTTGATCTCGCGCGCAATTTCGGCCACCACAAGGCGCTGATGACCGGCCTCGCCCACGCAACCGGCGACCGTGTGCTGCTGATCGATTGCGATCTGGAAGAAGAGCCTGAACTGCTCACGCTGTTTCATCAGCGCATGCAACAGGGCGACTGCGACGTCGTGTTCGGCGTGCAAGAAGCCCGGCGGCGCGGTGGCTATATCGAGCGCGTGACCGGAGATTTTTTCTTTTCGCTCGTCAACTGGCTGAGCGACCAGAAGCTTCCGAGAAATATCCTGATCGCCCGCCTGATGACGCGGGATTATGTCCGCGCCCTGATCCGCCAGCGCGACCGCGAATTCCTGATCGCGCATCTGTTTGAACTCGCAGGCTTCCGTCAGGTCGCGTTGCCGGTTCGCAAGCTGTCAACTTCGCCGTCGGTCTATTCGCTGAAGATGCGGATCGAGATGGCGGTCAAGTACCTGACGACTACCTCAACCAGGCTGCTCCATCTGATCCTCTACACCGGCATCACGACCTTCCTGCTGTCGCTGCTGGCCATCGCCTACTATCTCGCGCGTTACCTGTTCTCCGGGATCGGCGTCAGTGGTTTTACCTCGCTGATCATTTCGATCTGGATGTTCGGCGGCCTGACAACACTGATCCTTGGCATTCTCGGCATCTACCTCGCCAATATCCTGGCCGAATCCAAACGGCGTCCCTATACGCTGGCACGCAAGGTGTATCGCACCCGCACGGGGGCCGACGATGCCAAGTGACGTGACCGGATCGGTGATCGGCGGCGTCGCCGATTACTACACATCCAAGCTGGCGCAGCATGGTGCGACGCCACAAGGCGTCGACTGGAACGGTGAAGCCTCCCACGAATTGAGGCATCGCCAGTTTCTTCGGCTCCTTGAGGCCAATCCCGATGGATCGGTACTCGATCTGGGCTGCGGATTCGGCGACTTCCTGCGCTTCCTGCGCGCGCGCGCATATCGTGGCGACTTCATCGGTTACGACATTGCGCCCGGCATGATCGCGGAAGCATCACGGCTGCACGCCGCCGATGCGCGCAGCCGGTGGCAGGTCAGCGCGCAACCGACCGAGGCCGCGGATTTTGCCATCGCCAGCGGCATCTTCAACGTCAAGGGTGACGTCTCGTCGGAGACCTGGAACAGCTATGTCGATGAGACCATCGACGTTCTGGCCAAGGCCGGTCGGGACGGCTTCGCCTTCAATATGCTCAGCCTGTCGAGCGACCCGGAGCGACGCCGCCCCAATCTGCACTATGCCGACGCCCCGACGATGCTGGCCACCTGCCTGCAACGTTACGGCCGCTCCGTCGCGCTGCTGCAGGACTACGGCCTCTATGAGTTCACGGTGATCGTACGGCGGACGTAACCCGCTACGCCTCCAGGACAGCTATTCCGAACCCGGCATCGCCATATCGTCCGCCATTGTAAAGCATCATGCGGCCGACTTCGGTATCGAACACGAACGGGTAGCAGATCATCGGCCCTTCCCAGCTGTCGGCGTCGCGCTCGATCCCGACCTCGTCGTCGCGGCGCGTCCACTTCACACCGTCGTCGGACGTGGCATAGCCGATCCGGTAACCCCAGTCGTTGGCGCGGTAGGAATACCATGCCTTCCAGCTTCCATCGGCCTCGCGCAGCGGACAGAAACGCGCAATCGCAATCTCACCGGGGTGCTGGAAAACAAGCGACTGAATACCTCCCAGCGTCCAGTTGACGCCATCGGGCGATTCCGCATAGCGAATGTCATAGGACGGCAACGCCTGCGTCGGCCCCTCCGTCCAGGGCTTGCCGGACTGATACCACATCCGCCATTTGCCGTTTTCAACCACCACCGCGGGATCCGAGACAAAGACCGGTTCGGTCATGCAGCGATCGAGAATCGGGCCTTTGCTGATCCGCTCGAACGGCCGGTCCGGATCGCCCGCGGGACGCTCGGCAACACCGACGGCAACGTGAAAGCTCACCGACTTTCCGAGATTCCAGCCCTGATAATACAGCCGTTCGATACCGTCGTGTTCCGTGATCCAGCAGCACATCGAGCCCGCATCGTCGAACATGCCGAGGGCGCCGGGGCCCAGCAACGGGCGTTCGGACAATCGCAGCACCGTCGTCGGATCGCGGATGTCGATATCCAGCCAGCTCACATTGGAGCGGGACTGGGTATCCCGCGGGCTGAAATAGATGCGGTAGCGGAAATTGCCAAGCGGCCGCGCAATCGGCACGATGCCATGGCTGTGCACCTGCTCTGAATGCCCCTTGGCCACGAAAATGTGGCCCAGCTTGTTCCAACGCATGTGCGGCCTCAGATGCTGCGCAGGCGCGTGCTGGGCACCCGCGAGCGCTCGGTGCCGCGCGGCGCCACCACGGCGAAGTCGGGCTGGTCTTCCAGCACGAGGGCTCCGGCCCCAATGACGCATTGCTTGCCGATCGTGACGTGATCGCGCAGCGTCGCGTTGACCCCAATGAAACAGCCTTGCCCGATCCGCACGCCGCCCGATACGACGACATGAGACGCCATGAACACATCGTCGTCGATGACGCTGTGGTGACCTATATGGTTGCCGCTCCACAGCGTCACATTGGCGCCGACGCTGGCAAACGGCTGGATGGTGTTATCCTCGAGAATGAAACAGTTGTCGGCCGGCGCGAAGCCCGGAAACACGGTCGCACGGCTGCTCACATAGGACGCCAGCGAATATCCCAAGGTCCGCGCCGCAGCGACCTTGGCCGCGCGAACACTGTTCAACTGGGCATAGCTCAACGCAACGAACAGTGCGAAGCGATCCGGCGGAAACGTCGCCGCGACATCCTCGAACGCGACCACCGGCCGCCCCAGAAACGTTTCGGTCTTTAGAAAGGCCTGGTCGACAGTGAAGCCCACCACTTCGAACGCGCTATCATGCGTAAAGTAGAAATCGGCAAGTTCTGCAATCTCGCCGGTGCCGAAGATAACGATTTGCCGCATGCCCGACGTTCTCCCACTCCAGCCATCATCGCACGTCGGCTGCGGCATTGCCATCTTTCAGCACGGACTGCGACGGTCCGGACACGAAGATCTGGCTGCGCGCGGCCACGAACACCTGGCGATAATCCGGCGTGGCGCCGTAATGCTCGGCACAGAAAACCTGCAGATTGGTGATGAAAACTTGCTGGGCGATCAAACGCACGTTCGGCTGCCGGCACAGGGTGTCACCGAGATCCCCGATTCCGGCCTTGTCGAGCGCAGCACGCATCACCGGCATCCGCGTGAACAGCCCGATCGACGGGATCGTCTTGCCGGCGACCGGCGCATAGACGTGGCTCGGCGTGATGAGCCATTCCCACATCAGGGCCGCTCCCCAGGAAATCACCAGACCATCGAAGTAGCGCCCGCCCTGCTCCGGCGCCAGCGCCGCGCGATAGGCCGCGGCATCCACCACCCGGCTGCGATGCAGGTCGGCGGCGACGATGCCGGCCGCAAGCGACACCGCAACCAGCACGGCGGCGGAAGGCAGGTTCGACCAATGGCGCCACGAGGTCCGCGCGGCAAACGGCAACAGCGCCAGGACCGCCACCGCGAAAATGGAAAACAGAACGCGAAACTGCGGCGGCCGGCCGGTAACGCCGGAAATCGCCAGGGCCGCCAGGCAGCCCAGCGCAATCAGGACGACCACCACCCGGTGGCGCCGTGCGGCAACGCCAAGTGCGAGGGTGGCCGTCGCCAGCAGGCCGACCAGCGGCGTTGTCGCTACCATCACGAACCACGGCCATATCCCCTGGGGCTTCAACCACGGGCCGGACACCGCAATGGCATCGACAAGAAACCGGATATTGGCGAGGTCATAGATCGGATGCAGCGAATACCAGTCGATGAACATCGCGCGGTCGTTCGCCGACCAGCCTACAGAACGATAGGCAGCCTCGCCGCCTTCCCATGGCATCCGGTGAAAATCATTGAACAGGCTGCGCAACCGGTTGTAGTCCAGCGCGTCGTTCCAGTCGGTGGATAGCGAGTAGGCGGCATGGTCAGTCACCAGCGAGACGATCGCAATCGCGCCTGTCGCCAACATGAAACGACGAAGCGGCGCCCGCTCCGCGACGGGCCCCCTCCATCCCAGCCAAAACAGTGCAGGCCCAACCACCACGAGCACCAGGACCGCGGACGAAGGCCGGATCAGGAAGCCCAGCACGACGGCGAGGTAGATCGCGATCATGGCTGCAGGTGTAGCACCTCCCCGCAGCAACGCGATCCGGCACGCGATCGCGGAGCCCAGCAGCAGCGAGGATGTAATCGTGAACTGCGGATCGAGCAGCGGGCGGATAAATACGCATCCCGCCAGCGCGGCAGCAGTTGCCGCCAGCACGATGCCGCGGGCTCCGGTTGCAAACAGCGCGCGCAGGCAAAGGGCCATGCTGAAACCAATCGCGGCCAGCGTCGTCCAGCCGTGCGCGTGGTCTCCGGCAATTCCTCGCACCGCCTGCAACAATAGCCCGTAGCCGTAATGAGAAAAGATCAGATGGGCTTCCGGCCCGGCCGCGATGCCGAATCCCGCACCGAGCATGGCAAGACCGGTGTCATCATTTCCTTCGAACAGCGGCTCGCCCAATACCACGGTGATCAGTACGGCGAGCGCCGGAACCAGCACTACAATACTGCGCTGCGATAGCTTGTCTCGCTCCGGCATGGCGCCGACATACGCTTGCATGAAACCCCCGTACCGCGCCACAACTGGCGCCACGATAACTGCACTGCGGCTCTGTACGGTCATTCAGGGTCACTGCCCGCACGATGACCGCGCCATTCGCCACATTCCTGCAGGCCATTGATACAACGCATTGCGTACTTGCACGCAAACCCTGCAGTAGCGATTTCTGATAGCTTGACAATCCTGCGGATTAATATCAGTTTTTCTGCGTTTGAGTGCTTTTTGACTTCCAATAGATTTTTATGCCGGTCGAGGCAGGCATGGTTTAGTTCCAGGCCAGGGACATGCTCCGATCAATGATGCAATTTTCATTCTTGATTGACAGGAGAAGACCATGCGTCGCTTTGTGTTGTTTGCCTTAGCCTTTTGCTGCCTCGCCCCGTTTGTCACTCTATCCACCGCGCACGCGCAGGCCACACGCACCTGGGTGTCCGGTGTCGGCGACGACGTCAATCCGTGCAGCCGCACCGCGCCGTGCAAGACATTCGCCGGCGCGATCTCCAAGACCGCGGCCGGCG
>NZ_JAQGJT010000125.1 GCF_028290495.1 Tardiphaga sp. | reverse complement strand
GCTTCATGTTCACCTTCACCATCGGCGGCATGACGGGTGTGCTGCTGGCCGTGCCGCCAGCCGACTTCGTGCTGCACAACAGCCTGTTCCTGATCGCCCACTTCCACAACGTGATCATCGGCGGCGTGGTGTTCGGCGCCTTCGCCGGCATCAACTACTGGTTCCCCAAGGCCACGGGCGTGAAGCTCGATCCGTTCTGGGGCAAGGTGTCGTTCTGGTTCTGGGTTGTCGGCTTCTACTTCGCCTTCATGCCGCTTTACGTGCTCGGCCTGATGGGCGTGACGCGCCGCCTGCGCCATTTCGAGGATCCCTCGCTGCAGATCTGGTTCATGATCGCCGCCTTTGGCGCCGTGCTGGTCGCCGCCGGAATCGGCGCCATGCTGATGCAGTTCTATGTCAGCATCCGCGATCGCGAAAAGCTGCGCGACGTCACCGGCGATCCCTGGGACGGTCGCACGCTGGAGTGGTCGACCGCATCGCCGCCGCCGGATTACAACTTCGCCTTCACCCCGGTGATCTATGACGCCGACACCTATACCGACATGAAGAAGCGCGGCTACGTCCGTCCGCTGACGGGGTTCAAGGCGATCCACATGCCAAAGAGCACCGGCACGGGCGTGTATCTCGCCGCGCTCAGCACGGTCATGGCGATCGGCCTGATCTGGTACATCTGGTGGCTGGCGGCGTTGAGCTTCGTCGCTTTGCTGGCGGTCGCCATCCACCATACCTTCAATTATCACCGCGATTATCACATCCCTGTCGAGGAAGTGATCGCGACCGAAGATGCGCGCACGCGTCTGCTGACGGCCGGAGCCTGATCGATGTCCAGCGCCAATCTCGCCCCCGCTGCCGGCACCGCGGTGCCGTCGTATTACCTGACCGACGAAGCCGACCATCCGGAAGGCGGCAGCACGATGCTCGGCTTCTGGATTTATCTGATGAGCGATTGCCTCATCTTTGCGGTCCTGTTCGCCACCTACGGCGTGATCGGCGCCAACTATGCCGCCGGCCCGTCGCCGAAAGACCTGTTCGAACTGCCGCTGGTCGCGCTCAACACCGCGATGCTGCTGTTCTCGTCGATCACCTACGGCTTCGCGATGCTGTCGGCGCAGGAGGGCAACACGCGTTCGACGCAGCTCTGGCTGGCGCTGACCGCTTTGTTCGGCCTCGCCTTCCTCGGCATCGAACTGCATGAATTCCACAGCCTGATCCATGACGGCGCGACCCCGCAGCGCAGCGGCTTCCTGTCGGCGTTCTTCACGCTGGTCGGCACCCACGGCCTGCACGTCACCTTCGGCCTGATCTGGCTGGTGACGCTGATGGTGCAGGTAGGCAAGCACGGCCTGATCGCCGCCAACAAGCGCCGCCTGATGTGCCTCAGCCTGTTCTGGCACTTCCTCGACGTGATCTGGATCGGCGTCTTTACCTTCGTCTACCTGCTGGGAATGCTGCGATGACCGCTCACGCCGACACCCACCACACCGATTCCCATTCGGATTCGCACCATCACCATGATGCCCCGGCGCATGGCTCGCGCCGCGACTACATGATCGGCTTTGTGCTGTCGGTGATCCTGACCGCGATTCCGTTCTGGCTGGTGATGACGGGCGTTATTTCGAACAAGCAGGTCGCGGCCTTCGTCGTGATGGGCTTCGCGCTGGCGCAGATCGTCGTCCACATGGTCTACTTCCTGCACATGAACTCCAAGTCCGAGGGCGGCTGGACGATCATGGCGCTGATCTTCACGATCGTCGTCATCGTGATTGCGCTCAGCGGATCGCTGTGGGTGATGTTCCACCTCACCAACAACATGATGCCGATGTCCATCGACGCCATGAAGCAGATGCCGTGACCCAGGCCGGTGAACTCTCCCGTTCACCGTTGAAGCTCATTCTGCTCTGCACGATCGCCGGGGTGCTTGCCGCTGGCCTGCTGGCGCTCGGCGTCTGGCAGCTGGAACGCCGGGTCTGGAAACTCGACCTGATCCAGAAGATCGACCAGCGCGTCGGCGCGCCGCTGGTCGATGTGCCGCCGCCTTCGGCGTGGCCCTCGATAAACGCCTCCAATGATGCCTACCGCCATGTCCGCGCCAGCGGCGAATGGCTGGCCGATCGCGACACCCGCGTGCAGGCCGTCACCGCGCTGGGCGGTGGCTACTGGCTCATGACTCCGCTGCGCACCGACGCGGGCTTCGTCGTTCTCGTCAACCGCGGCTTCGTGGCCGCTGAAAACAAGGCTGCCGTGCCGGTTCCGCAGGGGCGCGCCGAGGTCACCGGGTTGCTGCGCGTCACCGAGCCGAAAGGCGGCTTCCTGCGCTCTAACGATCCCGCGGCAGAACGCTGGTTCTCCCGCGACATTGCCGCGATCGCGCAGGCGAGGGGTCTCACCGACGTCGCGCCCTATTTCATCGATGCCGCCGCGGTTCCCGGACAACTGCTGCCGGTCGGGGGGCTTACGGTGATCAGCCTGCCCAACAGCCATCTGGTCTATGCGATCACCTGGTTCGTGCTGGCCGCGATGGTGATTGGTTTCGCGGTGCGGCTGCTGCGCCGGGATTGAGCGCCGTCTTCTCCCCGTCATTGCGAGGAGTGGAGCGACGCGGCAATCCAGAAAGCCGCACGCTCTGCAAGAACTGGATTGCTTCGTCGCAAGGCTCCTCGCAATGACGGAAGCGGAACAGCCCGCGCGCATTGGCTTGATCCCTCCCGCCAATAGCCTATCTTTCCGTCACCATTTCAATTGCAAAGGCCATTGCCATGACCGACATGTCCGTCGATGCCCCGTTGCTCTCCGGCCGCTCCTCGGGCCTCGGTATCAACGGCAAGGTTACGGCGGTCGCGCTGGCGCTGCTGATCGGCGGCGCTGCGGTACTTGGTTACGTCTTCGCGTGGCGACAGGGCGCGCTGTACCTGCTTGGCGGTGCGCTCGGGCTGACGCTGTACCATGCGCTGTTCGGCTTCACCTCGGCCTGGCGCGTCTTCATCTCGGATCGCCGCGGTACTGGACTGCGCGCGCAGATGATCATGTTGGCGATCGCCGTGCTGCTGTTCTTCCCCGCGCTCGCCAATGGCAGCTTGTTCGGCCAGCCGGTGCGCGGCGAATACGGCGCGGTCGGCGTCGGCATGCTGACCGGTGCGTTCCTGTTTGGCCTGGGCATGCAGCTCGGCGGTGGCTGTGCCTCCGGTACGCTGTATACCGCCGGCGGCGGCAACACCCGGATGTTCGTGACGCTCGCGATGTTCATCGCCGGCTCGACGCTCGGCGCGAAGCATTTGCCGTGGTGGACCGCGCAGCCGAATATCGGCCCGGTGCCGCTGATCGAGAAGCTCGGCGTCGTGCCGGCGCTGTTGCTCAGCCTGCTGGTGATGGCCGGCATCTATGCGCTGACCGTGGTCATGGAAAAGCGCCGCCACGGCGAATTGCGCGGCGGTGCGGCCTCGAAGGTGCACGGCTGGCGGCGCTTCCTGCAGGGGCCGTGGCCGCTGGTGGCGGGCGCGGTCGCGCTTGCGATCGGCAATTTCGCGACGCTGTATCTGGCGGGCCGGCCGTGGGGTATCACCTCGGCCTTCGCGCTCTGGGGCTCCAAGATCGTCGCGCTTGCCGGCGGCGACGTCGCCTCGTGGCCGTACTGGCAGGGCGCGCGGGCCGCGTCGCTGCAGGACAGCGTGTTTTCCGACATCACCTCGGTGATGGATTTCGGCATCGTGATCGGTGCGCTGCTCGCCGCCGCTCTGGCCGGCAAGTTCCAGCCGCAATGGAAGATCGCGCCGCGATCATTGCTGGCGGCGATCGTCGGCGGCTTGCTGCTCGGCTACGGCGCGCGGCTCGCATACGGCTGCAACATCGGCGCGTACTTCAGCGGTATCGCCTCGGGCAGCCTGCACGGCTGGTTCTGGCTGGTCGCGGCCTTCCTCGGCAACATCCTCGGCACGCAACTGCGCCCGCTTTTCGGCCTCAGCGTCGAGCGCAGCTGATTACTTCCTCCTTCTCCCCGCGCGAAGCGAAGCTTCGCGAGGTGGGAGAAGGTGGAAACCTGTTCAGTTGAAGTAATCCGGCAGCACGAAGCCGGCATAGAACTTGTCGGCGCGGATCGCGTTCTTGAAGGTGTCGGACTTGTAGCCGGCGACGATATCCTTGGCCCACGGCGCGTCCACATTGCCGCGGCGGACGGCGACGACATTGGTGTAGGGCGTCGTCATCTTCTCCAGCGCGAAGGCCTCGGTCAGCTTCAGCCCGCTGTAGATCGCGAAGTTGCCCTGCACGGCGGCGAAGTCGACGTCGTCCAGCGCGCGCGGCGCCTGCGCATTTTCCAGCGGCACGATCTTGATGCCGGAGGGGTTCTTGATGATGTCGAGTTCGGTGACGTCGACCGGGTCGCTGTCCTTGATGTTGATCCAGCCGAGGTCGCGCAGGATCCACAGCGCGCGCTGCAGGTTCACCGGATCGTTCGGCACCGCCACGGTCATGCCCTTCTTCACGACGTCGGTCTTGCCGTGCTTCTTGGAATACAGCCCCATCGGCGGCGTCGGCACGGGGACGATGCCGGCGAGGTCGGTCTTCTGCCGCGTATTGTAGGAGTTCAGGAATACCGTGTGCTGCATCACATTGGCGTCGATGTCGTTGAGGAATACCGCGGTGTTGGCCTCCAGCCCTGTCGAGAATTCGAAGTATTTGACCGTGTAGCCCTTCTTCTTCAGCTCCGGTTCGACGCCGGCCTTGAAGCCGTCGACATAGGGGCCGGGCACGAAGCCGACTTTGATCTCGGTTTTCGGTGCGTTCTGCGCGTGGCCATGTACAGGCGTGAACAAAGCGAGCAGCGCTGCGGCGATGGCAGGGAGGGCGGTCTTCATGATGCGTCTTTCAGGAGAGAAAAGTCGTGAGGGGAATTACTTGGGCGCCCAGATTTTGGCGGCGGCGGCATCGACCTTCACCGGGATCAGGCCCTCGGCGAAGAACGCATCCGCGATGCGCTGCTGCTCCGACAGGCCCGGGAGCGTGACGGCGCCGATCTTGTAGGAGCGGTGGCTGTTGGCTTCTTCGACGGTCGAGGCGTCGATGCCCCACAGGCCGGCGAGCAAGGTGGCGGCGTCCTTTGGCTGCGACTTGACCCATTTGCCGGTCTCGTCGAGCTTGCGATAGATCACACCCAGAACATCGCTGCGGCGTTCGGCATAGGCGGCCGACGACAGATAATAGCGCTTGTAGCTGGCGAGGCCGTTGCCGCCGTCGGCCAGCACGCGGGCGCCGGACTGCTTCAGTGCGCTGGTCAGGAACGGGTCCCACGCCACCCAGGCCTGCACATTGCCGCCGACAAAGGCGATGCGGCCATCGGCCGGCGGCAGATAGGCCGGCGAAATATCCTTGAAGGTCAGCCCGGCCTTGCCGAGCGCGGCGAGCAGCAGGAAGTGGCTGCCGGCGCCCTTGGTGACGGCGATCTTGCGGTCCTTGAGATCGGCCAGGGTCTTGATCGGCGATTCCGCGGGCACCAGGATCGCCTGCGCGGAGGGCGAAGCGGCTTCCTCGGCAATGTAAGCGAGTTTGGCGCCGGCGGCCTGCGCGAACAGCGGCACGGTGTCGGCGACGTCGGCGCCGAAATCGACATTGCCGGTATTGATCGCTTCGAGCAGCGGCAGGCCGCTGGAGAACTCGTGCCACGTCACGCGCACGCCAAGCGGCGCAAGCGCCTTCTCCAGCTCGCCATTGGTCTTCAGGATCGCGGTCAGCGTCGAGGACTTCTGATAGCCGATCCGGATGGTATCTCCGGCGGGTGTCTGCGCGCAGGCGAACGAGATCGACAGGATAGATGCCATCGCGGCGAGCTGCAGAGCGGCGAGACGCTTGAACATGGGCGATATTCCGGTGAGTGGGCGAACTACGATTGGTGAAAATCGTCGGCGCATCGCGAGATGCCGGCCTTTCGCTAGGCTAGCTTCCGAGGTCCGGCAGTCAATGGAACGGCTAACCGTAGTTCCCTAGCCCGCAATGCAAGCGTGCTGCGGGACGCTTGCCACGCAATGAAAACATTCTCTCCGTACCGGCGAACGGCCTGGCATCGCGCGCCGGAGAGGGGCCGCGCGGCCGGCGCCAGACGGGCGTCAGAGAGATGAAGTTGCTCTGCAGGGCAACTATCAGATGGAAAACGTTGCCGGCTTGGCCACGTCTTTGAAAGCACAATCCCGCAGGTCCGGCGTAGCGTTGATGTTCCGCAGCGACAGCGCTGCGCCGGTATTCTCACGGAGCCCATCCATGTCTCACGCCAGACGCACGATCCTGACCGGCCTCTCTGCAGCCTTGTTGTTGTCGGCCGGCCTCGCCGCGCCCGCCTTAGCGCAGCAGTTGAAGGAGGTCCGCATCGGCTTCCAGAAGGCCGGCATCTTTCCGGTCGTCAAGCAGCGCGGGACGCTGGAGAACGCGCTGAAGTCGCGCGGCATCACCGTCAAGTGGGTCGAGTTCCAGTTCGGCCCGCCGATCCTGGAAGCCATCAACACCGGCAATGTCGATTTCGGCTACACCGGCGACGCACCGCCGATCTTCGCCCAGGCCGCGCGCGCCAATCTGCTGTATGTCGCGGCGGTGCCGTCTCCCGGCTACAATCAGGGCATCGTCGTGCCCGCGGATTCGTCGATCAGGACGCTCGCCGACCTCAAGGGCAAGAAGGTCGGATTCGCCAAGGGATCGAGCGCGCACAACACCACCGTCGCTGCACTCGAGAAGGCAGGGCTTGCCTACAGCGATATCACGCCGGTGACGCTCGGACCGGCGGATGCGGTTGCGGCCTTCGCAGGCGGCAATATCGACGCCTGGGCGATCTGGGATCCCTATCTGGCGCTCGCCGAAAACGGCAAGGTGCGCGTGCTGGCGTTCGTCAAGGACGTGCAGGAGAGCAACTCGTTCTTCCTCGCCAACAAGGACTTCACCACGGGCCATGCGGACATCGTGGCACTGTTGAACCAGACCTTCGCGGAAGAAGGAAAATGGGCCGTTGGTCATCGCGAGGAGGTCGCGGCCAGCCTGCGTGAAGCCACCGGCGTCGACAAGGAAGCGACGGCGCGCGCGGTGGGCCGCTCGGAATACGTGGTCACGCCGATCACCGACAAGATCATCGCCACCCAGCAGGAAACCGCCGATCGCTTCTTCAAGCTCGGCCTGATCCCCAAGGCGGTGAACGTGAAGGAGATCGTCTGGAAGTGGACGCCGGGGTCGTAAGATAGCGGGGGCAGGCGCATCGACGCCCTTGGCCTTAGCGTGTCGTCCCCGCGTCCGCGAGGACGACCGGGAGTTTGGTGAAGTCACGCCGCCAAACAGCCGATTAACGCTGCAAACCCGCCACTTTCGGTGGCTCTGTACCCCTCGACGCCTCCGCGGCGCATAAATCTCGTCTTTTGTGCGCTGCGGTTGAAATGGACGGCGAAATCAGTAGGTTGCGCCTCGCAGGGTCGGCGCCAGAGCCGTCCGATCCCGATCTTCCCATTCGCGCAGAAACAGCATCTCATGAACGCCCTTGTGCCGCAGCCCTTCGGAGCGCCCGTGCCGTCCATCGATCCGCAGGCGCGCGCCATCATCTCCTTCGATGGCGTGAGCAAGATATTTCCGGCGCGCAGCGGCTCCGCCGAGGTGCGGGCGGTCGACAATATCGACCTCAAGGTACCCGAAGGCGCCATCGTCGGCGTGATCGGCCGTAGCGGCGCTGGCAAGTCGACGCTGATCCGGCTGATCAACGGCCTCGAACTGCCGACCTCGGGCAAGGTCAACGTGGACGGTCTCGACATCGGCTCGCTCGACGAACGCGCCTTGCGCCAGGCGCGGCGGTCGATTGGCATGATCTTCCAGCATTTCAACCTGCTGTCGTCGCGCACCGCCTTCGATAATATCGCGCTGCCGCTGGAAATCGCGGGTGTGGCGCGGCGCGACATTGCCGGCATCGTCAATCCGCTGCTCGACATGGTAGGCCTTGCCGACAAGCGCGACCGTTATCCGGCCGAACTGTCCGGCGGCCAGAAGCAGCGCGTCGGCATTGCGCGCGCGCTGGCGACCAAGCCGAAGGTGCTGCTTTCGGACGAGGCGACTTCGGCGCTCGATCCGGAAACCACCGGTCAGATCCTGGCGCTGCTGAAGCAGATCAACGCCGAGCTCAACCTCACCATCCTGTTCATCACGCATGAGATGTCGGTGGTGAAGAAGCTTGCCGACCGCGTTGCAGTGATGGAAGGCGGCCGCATCGTCGAGCAAGGCTCGACCTATGAGATTTTCGCCAATCCGCATCATGAGACGACGAAGCGCTTCGTCGGCGAAGTCACCGGCGGCAATGTCCCGGACTGGCTGAGCGCGAAGCTGCAGCCCGATTATCAGCCCGGCCGCAGCGCCGTGATCCGCATCGCCTTCACTGGAGCGGATGCCGACGAGCCGGTGCTGTCGCGCCTCACGCGCGCCTACAATGTCGATTTCAACATCATGCATGGCCAGATCGAATACGTCGCCGATCACCCGTTCGGCACGCTGATCGCATCGGTCGCAGCCGGGCCGGAGCTGCTGGCGAAGCTGATTCATGAGCTGACCAGCACCCGCAACAACGTGGAGCACCTCGGCTATGTCGCCTGAACTTTTGCAGCTGATCGCCTGGTCGACGCTGGATACGCTGACGATGGTGGCGCTGGCCGGCTCGTTCGGCACGCTGGTCGGCCTGCCGCTGGGCGTGTTTCTCGCCACCAGCCGCGCCAATGAGTTGTTTCCGGCCCCGAACGTCAACCGCATCCTCGGCCTCCTGGTCAATGCGACGCGCTCGACGCCGTTCATCATTCTCGTCGTCGCCATCGTGCCACTGACGCGGCTGATCGCCGGCACCTCGATCGGCACCAGCGCCGCCGTGGTGCCGCTGACCATCGCGGCAATTCCGTTCATCGCCCGCGTCGTCGAAGGTGCGATCCGCGAAGTCGATCAGGGGCTGGTGGAAGCCGCCCGCGCGTTTGGCGCCAGCCCGCTGCAGATCGTGCAGAAGGTGCTGCTGCCGGAAGCGCTGCCGGCGGTGACGCTGGCGCTGACGCTGGCGATCGTCAGCCTGATCGGTTATTCGGCCATGGTCGGCGCGGTCGGCGGTGGCGGGCTCGGCGATCTCGGCATCCGCTACGGCTACCAGCGCTTCATGCCGGAAGTCATGGCCACCGTGGTCGTCGTGCTGATCGTCCTGGTGCAGGGCGTGCAGACCATCGGCGACAAGCTCTCGCGTCGCCTCGACAAGCGCAATCGCCATTCGTGAGCGGATCTCGCTCGCGCTGTTAAAACCTACTCACTGCAGGAACTGAACATGTCGCTACGCTCGCTCGCTCTTTCCGCCGTCGCCGCTGTGGCGCTGACCGGCTTCGCGCCTTTTGAGAAGGTTTCGGCCGAAACCATCAAGGTCGGCGTCACCCCCGGTCCGCATGCGCAGGTGATGGAGGCCGTCAAGGCGATCGCCGCGAAGAAGGGCCTCGATATCCAGATCCTCGAATTCTCCGACTATGTGGTGCCGAATGCGGCGCTGGAAGCCGGCGACCTGCAGGCCAATTCCTTCCAGCACCAGCCCTATCTCGACAACCAGATCGCCGACCGCAAGTACAAGATCGTCTCCGTCGGCTCCACCGTGAACTTCCCGATGGGCATCTATTCGAAGAAGGTGAAAAGCTGGGATGAGGTCAAGGTCGGCGCGACGCTGGCGATCCCCAATGACCCGACCAATGGTGGCCGCGTGCTGCTGCTGCTGCGCGACAAGGGCGTGATCAAGCTGAAGGACGGCGTGGGCTTCAAGCCGACCCTGCTCGATATCACCGAGAACCCCAAGAAGCTGAAGGTGATCGAGATCGACGCGGCACAGACCCCGCGCACACTCGACGACGTCGATGTTGCCGGCGTTAACACCAACTACGCCACCCAGTCCGGCCTCGATCCGGTCAAGGATGCGCTGCTGCGTGAAGACCCCAAGGGGCCGTATGCCAACGTCATCGCGGTGCGCATCGCCGACAAGGACAAGCCGTGGGTGAAGACGCTGGTCGAGAGCTACCAGTCGCCTGAGATCAAGGAATTCATCGCGACGAAGTTCAAGGGCGCAGTGCTGGCGACCTGGTAGTTCGGATACATCCATAGAACATCCAGAGCATCGTCATGGCCGGGCTTGTCCCGGCCACCCACGTTTGTATGCGCTGAAAGCCGTGGATGCCCGGTGCAAGGCCGGGCATGACGGCCTGAGCGTTGTTTGGCCAGTTTATCTGAGTTGAAAAAGTGGGACCGCCGACGCGGGTAAAAACGACGGTCCCTTGCCGTGCACTTGAAATCCCGGGCGGGAAAGCGACTTCCATGCCCGTTTTGCATCGACAGGTTGACGCTATCGCACCAGCGTTGCGCTGCAACGCTAACCTTTCGTTAACCTAACCTATCAACCCTACCAGCGCCGCTTTTCCGGCACTTGGCGCGCCGACGTAGCATATTTTACTGTGCGGTCTGCGCGATGGCGTCGATCGCCTCGGCGTTGGCGCAATAGGTGCGATAGTTCTGCGCGGCGGTCTGGGCGTGGAGATCGGCGTTGCAGGTCTGTTTGTGCGCGCAGCCGCCGCAACTGGTCTGCATGTCGTGCAGCTCGCGCGGCTTGATGCTGGCGATGGCGGCGTCACTGAAGCCGAGCGCTTTCATCATCAGCGGTAGTTCGTCGGCGGCCGGCGGGCTTTGCTGGGCCAGATGGTCGAGATAGCCCGGCGCGAGGCCGAGTTCATGCGCCATGCGGCGGAATTCACCGGCGTCGAGTTCATTGAGTTCCGCCATGGTGCGGCGGTGCTGAACCCAGGCGTGGATACGTTCGATCACAGCGCTGGCGATAGAGGGGTGGGTTGAGGCTGTCACGGCGATCTCCGCTGCTGATGTGGCTGCGCCGATGTTCGCCCTACGACGGCTCCCTCGCATTGCGTTGGATCAAATGACTGGCGCAGTTTGTTAGCGTTACCCGGAAAAGCCCGCGGTGCAGCCGCGTCCGGCCACTGGAAAAGCGACGGAACCCGCCTAGATTACAGAGGTTGTCATTTCAGACGCCGGCAAGCCGGCCTCAGGAGGCGTCCATGACCTCGCGAAACGTGGCGGTGATTGGTGTAGTTGCGGCGCTGCTGGCATCCGGCGGCGCGTGGGCGCAGGCCTATCAGCCCGGTGAGGTCTTCAGGCTCGATCTCAATCACGCCGTGCTTTCGCCGCGCCCGATCGGGCCGCCGGCGCAGTTCGAGCTGGTGCCGGTGCAGGCCAGGGAAGAAGTGAAGGCCGAGAAGCCGCAGCCCGCCGCCCGGGCTGCGCGCGCCACGAAGGCCCCGCGGGTCGCTGTCGCCAAACCGCGGGCAGTTGTGCGCAGCAAGGTCGCCCACAAGCGCAACAATCCGCTCGACGCCAACGCGGCCGATACAAGCGTGCAGGTCTGGCCGTGCCGCTCCGGCGGTATCTGTGGCTGGAAGAAGTAGTCACTTTTCCCAGCCTCTCCCCGCCTGACGAAGCTTCGCTTCGCACGGCGGGGAGAGGGAGGAACGCTCAGCGTTCGGCGAATTACGCTTCGATCTTCTCGACGCCGCACCATTCGGCGATGAACAGCGCTAGCGCTGTCGTCGTCTTCTTCAGCGACGGCAAATTGACGCCCTCGTCAAAACCGTGGACGCCGCGGGAGATGCAGCCGTAGTTCAGCGTCGGCACATTGTCGAACAGCGCGTAGACGCGGCTGTCGAGATAGGCCAGCGAGATTTCCGGCTTCGGCTTCTGGCCGAACACCGTTTCATGCGCCGCGGCCAAAGTGGCCTCGGCGTCGGAGCCCGGCTCGAGCTTGTAACCTTCAGCCTGGAAACCGTTGAAGGTGATGGTCGGCGGGATGTTCGACAGGAACGCGTCCCCGCGCGTGAAGGCGGCGACGCAGTCGACGATCTCCTTCTTCGCCGCTTCAGCGGTCTTGCCGGGCAGGATCGAGATTCGGCAATCGACCTTGCACCAGGCCGGGACCGAAGACGCCCAGTCGCCGCCGGCGATCTTGCCGATGTTCAGATTGACCGGCTTCTCGATGTTCTTGAAGTGCTCGAACTGGTCCTTGGTCGCGTTCCATTTGGCTTCCAGCGTGCGCAGCTCGCCGATCACGCGGTAGGCCGCGTCGATCGCATTGGCGCCGGTGCCCATCCGCTGCACGTGCACCGGCACGCCGCGGACTTCGAGCTGGAACCAGATCACACCGATATTGGCGCGCGTGATCGTTTCGTGCGACGGCTCCGAAATCACCACCGCATCGGCCTTGTAGCCGCGCAGATGCGTCATCAGCGCGCCGTCGCCGGTCGACTCTTCTTCGACGACGGACTGCAGATACACCGTCGCCGCCGGCTGCAGGCCGAGGCTTTTCAGCGCGTCGAGCGCAAAAATGTTGGAGGCGCAGCCGGCTTTCATGTCGCCGGCGCCGCGGCCCTGCATCCAGTCGCCCTGAATCACCGGATCGTAGGGCGCGGTGGCCCACATGTCGTGCGGGCCTTCCGGCACCACATCGACATGGCCCTGCATGATCAGCGAGCGGCCCTTCTCGTCGCGCGGATAATGGGTGCCGACAACGATCGGCGCCGTCGAGTGCAGATCGTCCCAGGCGCCGGCGCCGGGATGCGCCGCGAGCGCCGCGCGGTCCATCTCGAAACGCTCCATCTTGTAGCCGCGCTCTTTCATGGCGCGGAACATGAAGTCCTGCATGGTGTGTTCGTTGCCGCGCGTGGAGACGTGGCGCACCATCGCTTGCGTGAACTTGACCTGGGCGTCGAAGCCCTTGTCGACCGCGGCGATGATATCGTCGCGGAGTTTCGGATCGAGAGTCATGGGAAGTTACCTCTGGTCGTTTATCTCTGCTTCAATAAATCGAAATCTTTAGCCGCGACGCTCGATCACCTCTCCCCGTTGGGGAGAGGTCGACCGGCGAAGCCGGGCGGGTGAGGGGCCTATCGATAGGCCAGTATCCCCTCACCCCAGCCCTCTCCCCCGTGCGAAGCGAAGCTTCGCTAGAGGCGAGAGGGCGCGCACCGCGGCGCGTCACTTCAGCGAGCAATAGGCGACTGAAATCGGATCAGGCGGACATCGCGATTTCGAGCTTGTCGAGACCCTCGTCGATGATGGCGTCCTCGGCGGTGAGCGGCACCAGGATGCGGATGGTGTTGAAGGAGGTGCCGCAGGACAACAGGATCAGGCCTTCGTCGGTGGCGCGCTGCGTCACCTTCTTGGTCATCTCGGCATCCGGCACTTCGCCACCGCGCTCCTTGACGATGTCGAACGCGATCATCGCGCCGACGGCACGGACCGCGGCCATCGGCAGCAGGTCGTTGCGTTGCTGCATCTTCTTCAGACGGGCGACGATGCGCTCGCCGATCACGTTGGCGCGGTCGACAAGCTTGTCCTTCTCGAACACGTCGAGCACGGCGTTGGCTGCTGCCACCGCCAGCGGGTTGCCGGCGTAGGTGCCGCCGAGGCCGCCCGGATCGGCGGCATCCATGATGGCCGCCTTGCCGATCACGCCGGACAGCGGGAAGCCGCCGGCCAGGCTCTTGGCGACGCAGATCAGGTCGGGCTTGACGTCATAGTGCTCCATCGCAAACATCTTGCCGGTGCGGCCATAGCCGGTCTGCACTTCGTCGGCGATCAGCACGATGCCGTTTTCGTCGCAGATCTTGCGCAGTGCGCGCATCAGTTCCGGCGGCGCCTGGTGGAAGCCGCCTTCGCCCTGCACCGGCTCGATGATGATCGCGGCGACGCGCGCCGGATCGATGTCGGCCTTGAACATGAAGCCGAGATACTTCAGCGACTCCTCGACGGTGACGTCGAGCTGCGGGGCGGGGAAGGGGACGTGCCAGACTTCCGGGAGCGCGGCGCCAAAGCCCTTCTTGTAGGGAAACACCTTGCCGGTCATCGTCATGGTCAAAGCGGTACGGCCATGGAAGCCGCCGGTGAAGGCGATCACGCCGGCGCGGCCGGTCGCGGCGCGGGCCATCTTGATGGCGTTCTCGGTGGCTTCGGCGCCAGTGGTGAAGAACGCGGTCTTCACCGCGCCGTCGATCGGGGCGAGCTTGTTGAGGCGCTCGGCCAGCGTGACGTAGGGCTCATACAGCAGCACCTGGAAGCAGGTGTGGGTGAAGCGCTCCATCTGCTCGCGCACCGCCGCCATGACGTGCGGGTTGCAGTGGCCGGTGTTGAGCACGGCGATACCGCCGGCGAAGTCGACGTAGCGCTTGCCCTCGACGTCCCAGACTTCGGAATTCAGCGCGCGCTGTGCCGAGATCGGCGTGGAGTGGCCGATGCCCCGCGGGATGGCGGCTTCACGGCGGGCAAAGATTTCTGCATTGGTCGACATGGTATTCCTTAGTGCTTCCAGAGGTGGTGTGGAGTGGATCAGCGCGCGGCTTCAAAGCCTTTGAGCGTTGCGGTGAGGTTGGCGCCGAGGATGTCGGACAAATAGCCGCCTTCCTGGACGATGACGGTGGGCAGGCCGAGCTGCGCCAGCGCGGCCCCGATGCGCTCGAAGCCCGCGGTGGTGACCTTGAGGGCGGCGAGCGGATCGTGTTCGGAGGCGTCGAGCCCGAGCGCCACGACGAGCGCGGTCGGCGCGAACGACTGGATGGTCTTCGCCGCGACCTTGATCGCGTCGATGAAACCGTCGTCGCCGGTGCCCAGCGCCAGCGGAATGTTGAGGTTGGCGCCGAGCCCGTCGCCTTCGCCGCGCTCGTGGGCGAAGCCCCAGAAGAACGGGTAGTAGGCGGTCGGATCGGCGTGGATCGATACCGTCAGCACGTCGCCGCGCGCGTAGAAGATGCCCTGCGTGCCGTTGCCGTGATGCACATCGACATCGAGGATGGCGACGCGCTGGTGCTTCTGGCGCAGATGGGCTGCCGCAATCGCCGAATTGTTCATGAAGCAGAAGCCGGAGGCCATATCGCGATAGGCGTGGTGGCCGGGCGGGCGGCACAGCGCATAAACGGCGTCCTCGCCGTCCAGCACCATCTGGGCGGCGGTGGTGGCGGTGTCGGTAGCGGCGCAGGCGCCTTCCCAGGTGCCCGGTCCGATCGGCGCTGCGGTATCGACGGTGTGCCAGCCGAGCTTGCCGGTGATGTGCGTTGGGTAGGTCGCCGCGTTACGCACCGGATGGATGTTGGCGATCATCTCGGGGCCATAGTCCGGCAGCTTCGTCCATTCGCTCCAGGCGTCTTCA
Organism: Tardiphaga sp.; assembly: GCF_028290495.1. Lineage (GTDB taxonomy): Bacteria > Pseudomonadota > Alphaproteobacteria > Rhizobiales > Xanthobacteraceae > Tardiphaga. The sequence continues at coordinate 33,576 of NZ_JAQGJT010000125.1, read as the reverse complement.
AGGAAGCGCAGATACTCCGGCGAATGCACGCGGGCGCGCGGGCCCTGGCCGAATTCGGTCGGCTTGATCAGCGTGTGGTGGCCGTCCTTCAGGCCCTTGAGCAGGCGGTCGGCGCGCTCCGGCTGTTCGGTGGTGCGCTTGACCTGGCCGCGGACCAGAAAGAATTGCGGATCGTGGCTGCAATGTTTTTCGCTGAAGACGGCTTTCACGCGGACGCTCCGTTCGGGGATGTGGGGATTTCGCGGACCAGCTTGGCGACTTCGCGCCAGGCGGCGCCAATATGATAGTCGATTCGTGCGGCGATGACGTCCGGATCTCCCTGTTGCAGCGCTTCGAGCACAGCTTCATGGGTCTGGGCGATGCGGCGCGGGTCTTCATAGAGCCGGCCGATCAGGCCAATCACCATGCGCAGTTCGGAAGCCAGATCGTCGAACAGCCGCAACAGCCGCGTGCTACCGGCGATCTCGCAGATCATGCGGTGAAACTTGTAGTCTTCCTCGACCTGCTGCGCGGGGTCGTCGAGATCGGCCGCCTCATAGAGCACGTCGATCTGCCGGCGCAGCGCATCGCGGTTCGCGGGTGTGAGGTTCTTCGACGCCAGCACGGCGGCGTGGCTCTCGACGCAGATCCGCAGGTCGTAGATTTCGTCGATGTCGCGCGCTTCGAGCTTGCGGACGAAAAAGCCGCGCCGCGGATACGATACCAGAAGTCCCTGTTGCTCCAGGAGACGCGCGGCCTCGCGCACCGGCGCGCGACTGATGCCGAGTTCGCGCGCAATGCTGGCCTCGACCACCTTGGCGCCTGGTTGCAATTGTCCGCGAATGATCGCCTGGGTGAGAATCCGCGCGACCTGACCGACGAGATCGGTTTCCGCGAGGGCCGTCAGCCCGACTGGTGGCGTAATCAGACGCATGAAGAAACCCGTTTCAGCCGCTGTACAAGATTTAAGCGTCAACTGTCGACAGTTTAATCTTGCGGGCAGCCATGCGTTTGTGTTTTCTGCAAACTCCATAAAAATCAGGATTTGAGACTGTGAATATCCATACAAGCATTACGCCGACCGACGATGCCACGATGCAGACCCGCATCGATCTCGCGGCGGCCTACCGACTGATTCACCGCCTCGGTCTCGATGACAGCATCTACACGCACATTTCGGTGCGGCTGCCCGGCAGCCATGATCGCTTCCTGATCAATCCCTACGGCATGCGCTTTGAAGAAGTCACGGCGTCGAACCTCGTCACGGTCGATATCAACGGCGAGGTGATCGACGATCCGCTCGGCCTTGGCATCAATCCCGCCGGCTTCACTATCCACAGCGCCGTTCACGCCGCGCGCCACGACGCGCTGTGTGTGCTGCATACCCACACCGTCGCCGGTGTTGCCGTTGCCTGCCAGAAGGGTGGCCTGCTGCCGCTCAATCAGTGGTCGATGCAGTTCACCGGCAAGATCGCCTATCACGATTTCGAAGGTATCGCGCTCGACCTGTCGGAAAGGGAGCGTCTGGTCGCCGATCTCGGCGAAAAGTTCGTGCTGATCCTGCGCAACCACGGCCTCTTGACCTGCGGTCGTTCGGTCGGCGAAGCTTTCAAGCTGATGCACAACATGGAGCGTTCCTGCCGTGCGCAGCTCGCGCTGCAGGCGTCGGGCGCCGAAATCGAAATGCCGTCGCAGGCGATCGCCTTGCACACTGCCAGCCAGTATGCGCGCGGTTACGAGAAGATCGAAGTCGAACGGCGTCCGGACAGCGAGTGGGCAGCGTTCAAGCGCATGCTCGATCGCACGGATCCCGAATACAAGAGCTGAGGTTTAGTTACGCATCCGGGGACACTGCGCCGATAGGCGCTTAAGGGGAAGATCATGCTGAAGCATTTCTTGGTTGGCCTTGCTTTGACGACAAGTCTTTGTACCGCGGCGTTGGCTCAGGAGCCCAAGACAGGCGGTGTCATCAACGCCGTGATCCAGCCGGAACCCCCGGGCCTCATGCTGGCCCTTGTGCAGAACGGCCCGACACAAATGGTGTCGGGAAATATCTATGAAGGCCTGCTGCGTTACTCGAAGAAGCTGGAGCCGCAGCCGGGTCTGGCGGAAAGCTGGACCGTCAGCCCCGACGCCAAGACCTATACGTTCAAGCTTAAGTCCGGCGTGACCTGGCATGACGGCAAGCCGTTTACCTCGGCGGACGTCCTGTTCTCGATCGAGACGCTGAAGGTCACCCACGCCCGCGCGCGCAACAACCTCGCGCAGCTCGAAAAGGTCGAAGCGCCCGACGATCTTACCGTCGTGTTCACGCTGAAGCAGCCGTTCGGCCCGTTCCTCGGCATCTTCGAGGTCGGCTCGATGCCGATGATCCCGAAGCACATCTATGAAGGCACCGACGTCAAGACCAACGTCGCCAACAATGCGCCGATCGGCACCGGCCCCTTCATGTTCAAGGAATGGAAGAAGGGTTCCTACATCCAGCTGGTGAAGAACCCGAACTATCACATCAAGGGCAAGCCCTATATCGACGGCATCTACTGGCAGATCATCCCCGACGCCGCGGCGCGTTCGGTGGCCTACGAGACCGGCAAGGTCGATGTTCTGCCCGGCGGTTCGATCGAGAACTTCGACGTGCCGCGCGTCAGCAAGCTGCCCAACACCTGCGTCACCGGCGACGGATGGGAGTTCTTCTCGCCGATGGCCTGGATGTGGCTGAACAACCGCAACCCTGTGCTTGCCAACAAGAAGGTGCGTCAGGCGATCATGTACGCCGTGGACCGCGAATTCGCCAAGGACGTGATCTGGAACGGTCTCGGCAAGGTGGCTACCGGCCCGTCGTCGTCGGCCATCAAGTTCTACACCGACGACGTGCCGAAGTACCCGTTTGATCCGGCCAAGGCCAAGGCGCTGCTGAAGGAAGCCGGCTACAAGGGCGAGAAGATCCGCCTGATGCCGCTGCCTTACGGCGAGACCTGGTCGCGCTGGGGTGAAGCTGTGAAGCAGAACCTCGTCGACGTCGGCATGAATATCGAGACCATCGCCACCGACGTGCCCGGCTCGAACCAGAAGAACAGCGAATGGGATTACGACATCTCGTTCACCTATCTGTATCAGTACGGCGATCCGGCTCTCGGCGTCGGTCGCAACTACGTAACGAGCGCCATCCAGAAGGGCCAGCTGTTCAATAACCTTGAGGGATATTCCAATCCCGAGATCGACAAGCTGTTCGAGGACGGCGCGGTCGCAACGCCGGATTCGAAGCGCAAGGAAATCTACGACAAGATGCAGAAGATCCTGGTCGAGGACGTGCCGGTGGCATGGATGCTCGAATTGCAGTTCCCGACCATCACCAACTGCAAGATCAAGAACCTGATCACGACCGGCATCGGCGTCAACGACGGCTTCCGCGACGTCTGGATCGACAAGTAAGCTTTCAGCCCAAACCCGTGACGATCCCTGCGATCGTCACGGGTTTATCTTTTTTGACACTCTGAACTGAAACGATGGACCTCTGATGCTGTCATTCGTTGCCCAGAGGATCGTGAAGGGCGTTGTCGTCCTGCTCGCGATTATCGTGATGAACTTCTTTCTGATCCGGCTTGCGCCCGGCGATCCCGCCGCGGTGATGGCCGGTGAAGCCGGCGCCTCCGACCCGCTCTTCGTGGCGCAATTGCGCGAGAAGTTCTCCCTCGACAAGCCTTTGCCCGAACAGCTGCTGACCTATGTGAAGGGCGTAGCTACCCTCGATCTCGGCTTCTCGTTCCGCCAGCAGATGCCGGTGTCCAAGCTGATCGGGGAGCGGCTGCCGGCGACGCTGCTGCTGACGCTGTCGGCGTTTGGCATATCGCTGCTGCTGGGCATTACCTTCGGCACGCTGGCGGCGAGATTTGCGGGGACATGGGCGGATACCGCCATCACGGTTTCGGCGCTGCTGTTCTACGCGACGCCGATCTTCTGGGTCGCCTTGATGGCGATCCTGCTGTTCTCGGTCTATCTCGGCTGGCTTCCCAGCTTCGGTTACGAGACCATCGGCGCCGATTACACCGGCTTTGCGCATGTTCGGGATGTCGCCGCGCATCTGGTGATGCCGGCGATGACCATCGGCCTGTTCTTCATGGCGACCTATACGCGCATGACGCGGGCCTCGATGCTCGAGGTCAAGCGGCTGGATTTCGTCAAGACGGCGCGCGCCAAGGGGCTGCGGGACAACATCATCCAGCGCCGTCATGTGCTGCGCAACGCGCTGCTGCCGGTGGTCACGCTGGCCGGCGTCCATTCCGGCACGCTGGTCGGCGGCGCCGTGCTCACCGAGACGGTGTTTGCGTGGCCCGGCATCGGCCGTCTGCTCTACGAGGCGCTGCTGCAGCGTGACTACAACCTGATGCTCGGCGTGTTCGTGGTCTGCTCGGCGATGGTTCTGATCTTCAATCTTGCGACCGATCTGGTCTACCGGCTGGTCGATCCGCGCATCGAGTTTGCATCATGAAGAATTTCTGGAAAGCCATGCTGCGCAATCCCGGCGGGCTGATCGGGCTGGCCATCGTTTCGGTAGCGATCTTCATCGCGTTGTTCGGGCAGATGATCTTCCCGACCTCGCCGTGGCGGATGGTGCAGCGGCCGTTTCTGCCGCCGTTCAGCAATCCGATGGTGACGCTCGGCACCGATGCGCTCGGCCGCGACGTGTTCGCCGGCCTGATCTACGGCGCGCGTGTCTCGCTGCTGGTCGGTCTGGTCTCGACCACCGTGGCGCTGACCATCGGTGTGCCGCTCGGCGCCGCCGCCGGCTATTTCGGCGGCAAGATCGACGACGCCCTGATGCGCTTCACCGAGTTCTTCCAGACCATTCCGAGCTTTGCCCTGGCCATCGTGCTGGTGGCGATCCTGCAGCCCTCGATCTATTCGATCGTCGGCGCCATCGCTATCGTCAGCTGGCCGCCGGTGGCGCGTCTGGTGCGCGGTGAGGTGCTGTCGCTGCGCACCCGCGAATATGTTCAGGCCGCGATCGTTACCGGCCAGAGCAATTCATGGATCATCTGGCGCGAGATTTTGCCGAACGCGTTGTCGCCGGTGATCGTGCTGGCTTCCTTGATGGTCGCCAACGCGATCCTGCTGGAATCCTCGCTGTCGTTTCTGGGCCTTGGCGATCCCAACCTGATGTCGTGGGGCTACATGGTCGGCGCTGGCCGCACGGTGATCCGTCAGGCGTGGTGGATCACGGTATTCCCGGGCATCGCCATCCTGATCTCGGTGCTCGGCATGAATCTGGTGGGCGAAGGCCTCAACGACGCGCTCAACCCGCGCCTTGCCAAGGACGGACGCTGAAATGACCGCTCCTGCAATCGTTGCTCCCGCCGTTGCCATCAAGAACCTCCGCATCGCGCTGCCCAAGGGCGCGGAACGTCCCTACGCCGTTGACGGCATCTCGCTCGATCTGGTGCCCGGCGAGATCGTCTGCGTGGTCGGTGAATCCGGCTCCGGCAAATCGATGTGCGCGCATGCGCTGATGGGCCTGCTGCCCGATACGGTTTCGACCGAGACCGGCGAAATTTCGTTTGACGGCGGCGATCTTCTGAAACTCGATGAAGACGGCTGGCGCGCCGTCCGCGGCCGCCGCATCGCGATGGTGTTTCAGGAGCCGATGACGGCGCTCAATCCGCTGATGCGGATCGGCGACCAGATGATGGAGATGTTCGAGGCCCACGACCTGCTGACGCCGAAGGAGCGCCGCGCCAAGGCGCTGGGGCTGGCGCGCGAGGTCGGGTTACCGGATCCCGAGCGCATCGTTCGTGCCTATCCGCACCAGTTGTCCGGCGGCCAGCGCCAGCGCGCGATGATCGCGATGGCTTTGGCGCTGGAGCCGGCCGTGCTGGTGGCCGACGAGCCGACCACCGCGCTCGACGTCACCACCCAGGCGCAGATCCTCAAGCTGATCCGCGATCTGCAACGCCGCCGCAACATGGCGGTGATGTTCATCACCCATGATTTCGGCGTCGTCTCCGACATCGCCGATCGCGTCGTCGTGTTGCGCTACGGCAAGGTGGTCGAGGAAGGCTCCGCCGCCGAAGTGCTGACCCGTCCGCAGCACGATTACACCAAGGCCTTGCTGGCCGCGGTGCCGTCGATGCATCCCCCGGTGCGCGCGCCGCTCGAAGGCCGCGCCAAGGCGGTCGAGGTGGTGGGGCTCGACAAGACCTATGTCACGTCCGGCGGCTGGTTCCAGCCGGACCGCAAGGTTCGCGCCGCCAACGAAGTCAGCTTCGACATCCACCAGGGCGAGACGCTCGGCCTGGTCGGCGAGTCCGGTTCCGGAAAGTCCTCGGTTGCGCGGCTGGTGATGCAGCTGATCAAGCCGGATCGCGGCTCGGTGCGGCTCGGCGAATCCGATCTGACCCAGTTGCAGGGCAGGGCCCTGCGCGCCGAGCGCCACCGCATTCAGATGATCTTCCAGGATCCGTTCGCCTCGTTGAACCCGCGCCGCAAGGTTGGCAACATCATCAGCGACGGTCCGATCGCGCATGGCGCCGATCCAAAGGTGGCGATGCAGCGCGCCCGTGACCTGCTCGGCATGGTCGGCCTTGATGTCGGCGCGATGGAGCGCTATCCGCACGAATTCTCTGGCGGCCAGCGCCAGCGCATCGGCATTGCGCGCGCGCTCGCGCTCGATCCGGAAATCATCGTCGCCGACGAGGCTGTCTCCGCGCTCGACGTCTCCGTGCAGGCCCAGGTTCTGGCGCTGCTGGAAGACCTCAAGGCGCGGCTGGGTCTGTCGATGTTGTTCATCACCCACGATCTTCGCGTCGCCGCGCAGATTTGTGACCGAATTGCGGTAATGCAACGTGGCGTTATTGTCGAACTGAAGCCGACGGCGGAGTTATTCGCCAATCCTGAACACCCCTATACGCGCGAGTTGCTGGCCGCTGTGCCCGGCCAGGGCTCGCCCTCGAAAGCTGCCTGATCTATGCATTGCGTACTACTGAGCAGGAACGTGAACCTGCGCAAACACCTTGCCTCCGAAATCACGCGCCTTGATGGCCGCATCACTTTCGTCGATCACCTTGCCGGCAACGCCGAAGATGTCACCATGGCCGTGGCCTGGTATCCGCCCGATGACGCGTTCGACCACTATCCGAACCTCAAGGCGGTATGTTCGATCGCCGCCGGCGCCGACAGCATCGTGATGAATCCGAGCCTGCGCGACGGCATCGACGTGGTCCGCGTCGTCGAGCCGGCGCAGGCCGAGATGATGTCGGGCTTCGTGATCTGGCATGTGATCTGGCATCAGCGCCGCTTTGCGACCTATCTGGCGAACCAGCGCGACAGGCTGTGGAAGCGCCTCGGCCCCCGTGCCGCCAGCGAAGTGCCGGTCGGCATTCTCGGCTATGGCGCGATCGGCGCCCGCGTCGCGGCGGATATTGCGCGTCTGGGCTTTCCAGTGAAGGTGTGGAGCCGCAGTGCGAAGCCCACGCCGGACGGCATCGCCGGCTTTCATGGCGCCGATGGCCTGACGGCAATGCTCGCGGAGAGCGAGGTGTTGATCAACCTGCTGCCGCTGACGTCGGAGACCCGCGACATTCTCAGCAGCGACCTGTTCAACCGGATGCCGCGCGGCGGCTATCTGATCCAGGTCGGTCGCGGTGAACATCTGGTGGAGGCTGACCTTCTCGCCGCGCTCGACAGCGGCCAGCTGTCCGGCGCATCGCTCGACGTGTTCGTCGGCGAGCCCTTGAAGCCGGAGCACCCGTTCTGGAACCATCCCGGCATCATGCTGACCCCGCACGACGCCTGCGACGTGACGCGGCCGGCGGTCGGAAAGACCATCCTGGCCACCGCCGAGGCAGTAGAGGCGGGCGTGCGTCCGAAGGATTCGGTCGACCTCGGTCGAGGATACTAGGCGCAAGCTGACTTCTCTCCGCCAGGCGAAGCCTTGCTTTGTCCGGGCGGAGAGGGAAGCGGCTAGGGGCGCGCCAACCAGAAGCCGCCGGCCACCAGCAGAACGGCGATGCCGACAATGATGCCCATCACGGCTCCGGTGATGGCGAGCAGCCCGTGGGCCTCGAGCCAGCCGCGTAACGCTTTCTCCATGTGGCAAAATCTCCCGACGAATTGAATTTTGTTGTGGCTGCTGCCAGCGTATCAAGCAGCGGCCCCGCCGTCTTGCGCTGTTTGCGCCATCAGGAGATCTTCATGGAAAGTCTGAACACCCGGGGCATCGCCCTGCCGCGTCTTGGCCTCGGCACCTATCGCCTGCAGGGCGACGGCTGCCGCACGGCGGTCGAAAGCGCGATCGGCCTCGGCTATCGCCACATCGACACTGCCGAGATGTACGGCAACGAGGCCGAAGTGGGCGACGCCATCAAGGCCGCGGGCATCAAGCGCGCCGATCTGCACGTCACCACCAAGGTCTGGAACGAGAATCTCGCGCCCGACGCGATCCGCCGCTCGTTCGATACGAGTCTGGCCAAGCTGAAACTGGATTTCGTCGATCTTTATCTGGTGCACTGGCCGAAGGCGGGCATGGACCTGCCGTCAATCTTCGAGACGCTGATGAAGTTGAAGGACGACGGCCGCGTCCGCGCCATCGGTGTCGCCAATTTCACGGTGGCGCTGCTTAAGACCGTGGTCGAGGAGATCGGTGCGCCGGTCGCCTGCGATCAGGTCGAATATCATGTCCTGCTCGATCAGACGCCGCTGCGGAAGTATCTCTCGGCGAAATCGATTCCGCTGGTGGCCTATTGCCCGCTGGCGCAGGGCAAGGTCGCTGACAACACGGTGCTGCAGGGCATCGGCGCGAAACACAATGCCAGTGCGGCGCAGGTCGCGCTGAAGTGGTTGCTCGATCAGGACGGCGTTTGCGCGATTCCGAAGGCTGCGCGCGCGCAGAGCCAGCAGGCCAATCTCGACGCGCTGAAACTGACGCTCGACGATGCCGACCGCGCAGCGATTGCGGCGTTGCCGAAGAACCAGCGCCTCGTCAGCCCTGCGTTTGCGCCCGATTGGGATTGAGGCGCAAGGCCTGTCAGACCTGACGCGAAAAGGAAATGGCCCCGTGAGGGGCCATTCCAGCAGCGTCAGCCTGCATCAATCATGGTGATGATGACCGCCACGCTTGATGATCATAACCTTGCGGTCATGATGACGGAAGCCGCGGTCGTGATGGCGGTAGCCGTGGTCGTGGCCCCGCATTTCGGCGCGCGCGCCGCGGTCGCCGTGCTTGACGATGATGGTTTCAGCGCTGGCGATCGAGGGAACGGCAATGCCGGCGGCGACGATCGCTGCAACCACAAGTCCAAACTTCTTCATGATGCTATCCTCCATGTGAGTGGAGAATGAACTGCAACCCCGCCGCTACGTTCCGCCCCGGCTAGTATAATTTTCTGAATGGTTGTTCAGCTGCAGCTGTATTCTGTAGCATCGCGAGGGATCACTCGTGATGACGGGCACGGGCTGGAGCGCCGTTCTAGTCGTGCCTGTGCGGCTTCTTCTTCGCGTCGCTTTTTCCCGCCGTCGGCATCATCACCACCCGGCCGTATTTCACGCCGCGCTCGGCAATGATGTGGTCGGCGAAGTGCTGCACTTCCTTGCCGGGTCCGCGTAGCGCCGTGACTTCCATGCAGTTGTCGTCATCGAGATGGACGTGCAGCGTGGCCAGCGAGAGGTCGTGGTGGTGGTGATAGGTGTCGACCAGCCTGCGTGACAGGTCGCGGGCGGCGTGGTCGTAAACATAGACCAGCGCGGCGACGCATTCGCTGGCCTTGTCCTGGCCCGAAAATCCGCCTTTGTCTGTGGCCGCCTGTTGCATCCCTGCGCGGGCGAAATCGCGGATCGCTTCGGAGCGGTTTTGATAGCCGTGCGCGGCAATCATGGTGTCCAGTTCTTCCATCAAATCGTCGTCGAGCGTGATCGTGATGCGCTGCATGAATTCCTCAAGGGCTTGGCTGCTCAAGAACTGGCCACTCCAGAACTGGCCCCTCAAAAGTATGACGAATGTTTGACATCGTCATACTCGCTATGTCAGTTTCGCGGTGTTGAAACCAGTATAGCCTGCCCGACATCACGATGTATCGATCCGTTATTATCGCAGCCGGGCTCACGCTGGCGTTCGCGCTCGCCGCCGCGCCGCAGGCCTTCGCGCAGCGGATCGCGACCGCGTTGCCGCCGGTCGAGATCATCGCGCCGCTGCTGCGCGATCCCGCGCCCCGGCCGCGCGCCGAACGGACAACAAGCCGCAAGCCTGATCCGAAGCAAGATCGGAAGCAAGCAAGGCGGCCCGTTGTGGTGGTGCAGACGACGGCGCCTGCGCCGGTCGCTTCCGCCGGCGAAAAGAACGTTGGCGGCGCCGAGGTCAATGCGCGGCCGTTTTCGCGACCCGCCGAAGCGCTGGAAGTGGTGCCCGGCCTGATCGTCACGCAGCACTCCGGCGACGGCAAGGCCAACCAGTATTTTCTGCGCGGCGTGAATCTGGATCACGGCACCGATCTCGCCATCTCCATCGACGGCATGCCGGTCAACATGCGCACCCACGGCCACGGCCAGGGCTATGCCGACCTCAATTTCCTGATCCCGGAATTGATCGGCGAGGTCAACATCCGCAAGGGACCGTATTTCGCCGATGAGGGCGACTTCTCCTCGGTGGGCGCGGTGCATGTCGGCCTGCTCGACAGCGTCGCCAGGACGGTGGCGTCGATTACCGCGGGCAGCTTCGGCTATCGCCGCGGCTTCGGCGTTACGTCGGCAAAGCTCGGCGAGGGCACGCTGCTGGTGGCCGGCGAAGCGCAGACCTACAATGGCCCGTGGGACAATCCCGACGCGTTGCGCAAGCTGAACGGCGTAATGCGCTACAGCCAGGGCACTGCGAGTGACGGCTTCACGCTGACCGCGATGGCCTATGCCAACAAATGGAATTCCACCGATCAGGTGCCGTCGCGCGCTATCGCCTCCGGCCAGATCGGCCGCTTTGGCGCGCTCGATGCGAGCGACGGCGGCAACGCCAATCGCTTCTCGCTGTCCGGGCGATGGGCGCGCAGCGACGACGCCGGTTCCTCGAAGGCGAATTTCTACCTCATCAAGAGCTCGCTCAACCTCTGGAACAATTTTACCTATTATCTCGGCAATCCCGTCGATGGCGATCAATTCCACCAGCATGACGACCGCGTGCTCGGTGGCTTCAGCGCGTCGCATACTTTCAACAGCCAGTTTGCAGGCCTGCCGATGCAGACCGAAATCGGCGTGCAGAGCCGCTACGACAACATTCAGGTCGATCTGAACAACAGCGTGCGGCGGCAGTATCTCTCGCCGATCCGCTCTGATGCGGTGAAGGAGGGCAGCGTCGGCGTCTTCGTGCAGAACACGCTGTACTGGACCGACTGGATGCGCTCGACCGCGGGCTGGCGCGGCGACTATTACGATACGTCGGTCAATTCGTTGTTCACCCCGGCCAATTCCGGCAATGCCAATGCGTTCATCGGCAGCCCCAAGGTTGGGCTGGTATTCGGACCGTTCGCAAAGACCGAATTGTTCCTCAATGCCGGTGAGGGCTTCCACAGCAACGACGCGCGCGGCGTCACCATCACGGAATCGCCGATCGATGGCTCGACGGTGGCGCGCTCGCCGTTCCTGGTGAAGACGAAGGGCGCGGAAGTCGGCCTGCGCAGCACGCTCATCCCCGGCCTGACCAGTTCGGTCGCCTTGTTCATGCTCGATTCCGCTTCCGAAATCCTGTTCGTCGGCGACGCCGGTGATACCGAGGCCAGCCGCCCCAGCCGACGCGTCGGCGTCGAATGGACCAACGACTATCGGCCACTGCCGTGGCTGACGCTGGAGGGCGATATCGCCGTCACCCGCGCGCGCTTCCGCGGCGACAATGCCGGTCAGGCCGCGGCCTATGACGAACTCGCGGGGTTCCCGCAATCGCAGATCGGCAGTGCACCGGGCAATCTGATCCCCGGGGCGCCGAACATGGTCGCCACCTCCGGCATAAGGCTGGGAGAAGCCACCGGCTGGTTTGGCGCGCTCCGCTATCGCTATTTCGGCCCGCGGCCGCTCACCGAGGACGGCGCCTTCACCTCGCCCAACACCGGTTTGCTGAACGGCCAGGTGGGCTACCGCTTCGTCAATGGCTGGCGCATTCAGCTTGACGGCTTCAACCTGCTGGATAGCCAATCCGATCAGATCACCTACGCTTACGGCTCATTGCTGAAGACCGACTCGCTCTACGCCATGTGCTTCCCGGCCTCCGGCGCGCCAACCGCGCCCGCTGCGGTGTGCCAGACCGGCGTGATGGACCGCGTGCTGCACCCCGTCGAGCCGCTGGCGCTGCGCCTGACGGTGGCCGGCGCGTTCTGACCTCGTGCGGGCCTTGCCGCAGCGCAGCTTGCACCTGCCGCGCGGCCGGATCATCCTCTGCCTAACCAGAAAACGCCGGGGGAGACGCCGATGTCCAAACTATCGCGCCGCGATTTTCTCGCGCTGTCGGGGGCTGCGGCCGTGGCCGCCATGCCCGGTGGCGCCAGGGCCGCCATGGGTCCGAACGACAAGTTCGACCTGGTCATCAAGGGCGGCGAGGTGCTCGATCCCGGCCAGTCGCTGCGCGGCAGGCGCGACATCGGCATTCGTTGGGGCGTCGTCGAAGCCATCGAGGCGGAAATTCCGGCCGCGCGAATTTCGAAGAGCATCGACGCTTCGGGCAAACTGGTGACGCCCGGCCTGATCGACCTGCATTGCCACGTCTATCCCTACGGCTCGGCAATCGGCATTCCCGCCGACGAACTGGTGCAGCATCAATGCACTACCACGGTGGTCTCGGCGGGCGATGCCGGTGTCAACAACCTCGCGGCGCTGCGCCGTTACATCGTCGCGCAGTCGCGCTCGCGGATTTACGCCTTCGTGCACATCGCCAATAACGGCCTGTCGGCCTTCCCCGTCGCGGAGCTGTACAACATCGACAACGCGCAGGTCGAAGCCTGCGCCATGGCGCTGGCGGAAAATCCGGACTTCCTGATTGGCGTGAAGGTTCGGATGTCGGAGAACGTGATCTTCAGGCACGGACTCGAGCCGTTGAAGCGCGCCATCCAGGCCTGCGAGATGTGCGGCTGGCCGGCGAAGATGATGGTCCATATCGGCGGCGTCGAGTCGACCGAACTGATGTCGGGCATCCTCGACCTGCTGCGCCCCGGCGACGTGCTGACCCACGCTTATTCCGGTGCGCCGAACCTGGCCGGCGCCTTCACCAACATCGTCAAGGACGGCCGATTGTTGCCCGCCGCGCTCGCCGCCAAGCAGCGCGGCGTGATCTTCGATGTCGGCCACGGCGGCGGCAGTTTCGATTTCACCGTGGCGGACGCGGCGATCGCACAGGGCTGCCCGCCGGATACGATCTCGTCGGACATCCACGTGTTCTCCGGCAACACGCCGGGGATGCCCTATCTGCCGTGGGTGATGAGCAAGTTCCTCACGATGGGCTATTCGCTGGAGCAGGTGGTGGCCATGGCCACCACGGCGCCCGCCGGGATCATCAGCCGCGCGGCCAATATCGGCACGCTGAAGGTCGGCGCTCCCGCCGACGTCGCCATCATGGAGCTGGTCGAGGGGCCGGTGTCTTTTGTCGACACGCGCAACAACAAGCGCGACGGCAAGGTCTTCCTGAAGCCAGTGCAGACCGTGATCAACGGCGTTCCGTTCGGCCGGCCGTACCAGTCGCCGTTCGCGGTGAGATGAGCCACCGCGAACGGCGCTGATTCATCCCCGCGCGTGTTTCTCGACGTTGGCGGAGCGTTCCGGAACGCCGAATTCCTGGCGGCAGACGTCGGCCAGCAGCGCCACGCCTTCGCGGATCTCGTCATGCGAGGGACTGGCGAAGCAAAGCCGGATACGGCTGCCGGCATAGGCCTTGTCGGTCGACCATTCCGGCCCGGGATTGATCGCCACCCCGGCCTTCAGCGCGGCCTGGTACAGCCGCATCGCATCGACATGGTCGGGTAGTTTGATCCACAGGAAGATGCCGCCGCGCGGATCGTCGAATTCGGCCGCGGTGCCGAACTGTTCGTCGAGCGCCGCCATCAGCGTTTCCAGCTTGGCGCGCAATCCGCGCGTCGCCTTCGGCACGTGGGTGGCGAAATGCGGCACGCAATATTCCGCCAGCACCATCTGCTCCAGTGCGCCGGAGCCGGCGTCGGTCTTCAGCGCCAGCATCCGCGACAGGATCTCCCAGGGCGCTACGATGTAGCCGACGCGCAGGGCAGGGGCGACCGATTTCGAGAACGAGCCGATGTGGATGACGGCGCCGGTCGTGTCCATCGCATGCAGCGCCGGTGGCCGCTCGCCGTTCCAGATCAGGTCGGCGTAGCAGTCGTCCTCGAAGATCGGCACGCCGTATTGCGCTGACAGCGCCAGCAATTCGCGGCGGCGCGCTACGGGCATGATGGTGCCGGTGGGATTTTGCACCGTCGGGATGGTGTAGATGTATTTCGGCGTGATGCCGCGACCCTTGAGGTCGGCCAGCGCCTCGGCCAAAGCGTCCATCCGCAGGCCGCCATCGTCGAGCGGGATGCCGACCACGTTGACGCCCATCCTTGCCAGCCTCGTCAGCGCGCCCTGATAGGTGTCGCGCTCGATGATCACGGTGTCGCCCGCTGCCAGCAGGCTGTGGTTGACGAGATCGAGCGCCTGCAACGAGCCGGACACGATCAGGATGTCGTCGGCGCCGCACGTCATTCCTGCATCGTGCTTGAGCTTGCCGGCGATGAAATCGCGGAGCGGCAGATAGCCCTGCGGGCCGCTCGCCAGCCCATAGGTGGCCAGCGTCCGGCCCTCCCGGGTCATCACCGCTGTTGCCGCTGCGGTCAGGCTCTCGACCGGCACCTGGTCGGGATCATTATTGCCGCCGATGAAGCTGTATTTCGCCAGCCCTGCCCATTTCGCCGCCGGTGCGGGCAATCCCGCGGGCAGCAAGGGCGCATAGTCGAAGCGCAAATTGGTCATGAACGTCGTTTCCCCGTTTGTTGTACGAAGGCGGCCTCGTTGGACCGCCCTTTGTCTAAAAATGCCCGGTATTTACCGCTTTGCCCCGGGTTCCCGCGCCCTTACACTGCGCTGAAACCGAGAAAATGGCCGGGGCATGCACGATCTTATCCGCGACATCACGCTATGTATCCTGTTTGCGTGGGGCATCGGGCTTCTCGCGCATTTCTTCAAGCAGCCGCTGATCCTAGCCTATCTGGTCGCGGGCTTCATCATCGGACCGTTCGGCATCGGCTGGGTCAAGTCCGAGGTATCTATCAGCACGATTTCCGAACTCGGCCTGATCTTCATGCTGTTCATGATCGGGCTGGAGATCGACCTCAAGAAGATCATCCGCGCCGGCCGCGTCATCCTGATCGCGGCGGGCGGGCAGTTGATCGCCGGCTGCGTGCTCGGCGCGCTGTTCTTCATGGCGCTCGGCCTGCCGCTGGCCGGCGGCCACTTTGACGCGCTGTATCTGAGCATCGCCTGCGCGCTGTCCTCCACCGTGGTCATCGTCAAGGTGTTGTACGAGAAGCGCGAACTGGACACGCTGCCCGGCCGCATCACGCTCGGCATCCTGGTGCTGCAGGACATCTTCGCGATCCTGTTCCTGGCGGTGCAGCCGAGCCTTGCCGATCTGCAGGTCTCGGTCATCGTGCTGTCGATTGCGCGCGTCGGCGCGCTGGTGGCGACCGCGCTGGTGCTCAGCCGCTACATCCTGCCGCATCTGTTTCACCAGATCGCGCGGCGGCCCGAACTGGTGCTGCTCGGCGCGCTGGCGTGGTGCTTCCTGATCGGCGAAATCGCCGAACGGCTGCATTTGTCGCGCGAGATGGGCTCGCTGGTCGCCGGCGTGTCGCTCTCGACCTTCCCCTATGCGCTCGACGTTACCGCCAAGGTGACGACGTTGCGCGATTTCTTCATCACGCTGTTCTTCGTCGCGGTGGGCATGACGATCCCGGTGCCCAACCTGTCGGTGATCGGTCTGGCGCTGGTGATCGCGGTGTTCACCGTGGTCAGCCGGGTCGTCACCACGTTCGTGCCGCTGTACCTGATGAAGCAGGGGCTGCGCTCCAGCCTGCTGCCGGCGCTGAATCTGGCGCAGATCAGTGAATTCTCGCTGGTGGTGCTGCAGACCGGCATCGCGGCCGGCCACATCACCACGCAGACCTCCAGCGCCACCTCGTTCGCCTTCGTGCTGCTCGCGGTGCTCTCGACCTTCGCGATGGGCCGCAGCGACCAGATCACGCGCGCGCTGATCGCGCCGTTGAAGCGGCTCGGCTTGCGCGATCTCGATCACGGCCAGCAGGACAATGCCGAGCACGCCGGCCACGGCGCCGCGCGCCGCATCGTCATCCTCGGTTTTTACCGCGCGGCATCCGCGCTGCTCAGCGAGATCGAAAGCCAGGACAAGTCGCTGCTCGAGCAGATCAGCGTCGTCGACTTCAACCCGAATGTGTTCCGCACGCTGGCGGAGCGCGGCCAGCACGTGATCTATGGCGACATCAGCAATGTCGATACGCTGGTCCATGCCGGGGTCGGCCATGCCGAGATTATCATTCTGAGCGTGCCGGATGCGCTTTTGAAGGGCGCCAACAACGAAAAACTGGTGCGCCACGTCCGCGCCATCAACCCGACGGCGAAAATCATCTCCAACGCCGACATGCTGCGCGACGTCGCCGACATCTACGCCGCCGGGGCCGATTATGTGACGGTGACGCGGCTCAGCGACGCCCACACGCTGTTCGAAGCCATCAACGCGGCCGACCAGGGCCTGCTGGAGGCCAAACGCGCTGAACTGGACGCCCAGCTCGCCGAACGGCAGGAAGTGCTGCCGTAGCTTAAAACCCTGACGCTGCCACAGGCATTCTTCCTTCTTCCCTTGTGGGAGAAGGTGGCGCGGACGAAGTCCGCGACGGATGAGGGGGCTTCTACGAAGCGCGCGGCACCCCTCACCCGTCCGCGCTGCGCGCGGCCACCCTCTCCCACAAGGGGAGAGGGAAGAAAAAGACCGCACGCGCGCAGCCATCCAGCGCTCATCAACGGCCATTCCGCACAGCGAACCCGCATGGCTCCATCCGCTTGCGCGGGTTGCGTCCCCTGCCGCTCTGCGCCATATGGTCGTCACCTGTCACAGAGTGCGCGCCATGGCCCATCCGATCCCCGAAGTCCTGCTAGCCTTTGCCCATGGCGAGATGGTCGTGGTGACCGACGACGACGATCGCGAGGGCGAAGGCGACCTGATCGTCGCGGCGTCCTTCTGCACAGCCGAGAAGATGGCCTTCATCATCCGGCACACCTCCGGCATCGTCTGCGCGCCGATTACCACCGAGGATGCGCGCCGCTTGCGGCTCGATCCGATGGTCTCCAACAACGATTCCAACCACACCACGGCCTTTACCGTCTCGATCGACTACAAGCCCGACGGCGGCACCGGCATCTCCGCCGACGAGCGCGCCTCGTGCTGCCGCGCGCTGGCCAATCCCAATGCCGGCTCCAGTGACTTCGCGCGCCCCGGCCACATCTTTCCGCTGATTGCCAGGGAAGGCGGCGTGTTGATGCGCTCCGGCCATACCGAGGCCGCGGTCGATCTGTGCAAGCTCGCCAACCTCGCCCCGGTCGGGGTCATCAGCGAGCTGATGAACGACGACGGTACCGTGATGAAGGGCCAGCAGGTCGTCGATTTCGCGGCGAAGCACAAGCTCAAGCATGTAACGATCGCCGACATGATCGCCTACCGCCAGGCCCGCGAGAAGCTGATCGAGCGCGTCTCCAGCTTCACCACCGATAGCCCGATTGGTCCGCTGCAGGGCTATTCATACCGCTCGCCGTTCGACCCGATCCATCACGTCGCCTTCGTCTACGGTAATGTCGGTGACGGCAGGAACGTGCTGACCCGGTTCCACAAGCCGAACATCGTCAAGGACATCTTCTTCGGCCCGAAGAACATGGAGAAGGTGCTGGAGCAGTTCAAGAAGGCCGGCAGCGGCGTTCTCGTCTATCTGCGCGACGGTGCCGCCGGCGTCCCCGTGACGCCGATCGATGCGCCGAAATCGGCGGAAGCCGACCGCAACAGGCAGTGGCGCGAGATCGGCGTCGGTGCGCAGATCCTGCGTGATCTCGGCGTCACCTCGATCCGGCATCTCACGTCGTCGGCGCATGAATACAAGGGGTTGTCCGGCTTCGGTATCGAGATCGCCTGCAACGAACAGCTTGATGGCGATACGTCTAAGACTTAAACTGACCAATCTGGCGTGAGCGCCAATGTTGAAGATGCGAAAGGGATTTTGATGAGCGTGCGCCCCCAGACCAAGGACAAGCCGGCCTCGGTGAATTTCCAGTGGGACGACGCGTTCCTGCTCGATGACCAGCTCACCGAAGACGAGCGCATGATCCGCGACACCGCGCGCGCTTACGCGCAGGACAAGCTGCTGCCGCGCGTCTCTGACGCCTATCTCAACGAACATACCGACCGCGAAATCTTTAACGAGATGGGCGAGCTCGGCCTGATCGGCATCACGCTGCCGGAAGAATACGGCTGCGCCAATGCCAGCTACGTCGCTTACGGCCTCGTCGCCCGCGAGATCGAGCGCGTCGATTCCGGCTATCGCTCGATGAACTCGGTGCAGTCGTCGCTGGTGATGTATCCGATCTACGCTTACGGCGACGATGCCCAGCGCAAGAAGTACCTGCCCAAGCTCGCTTCCGGCGAGTGGGTCGGCTGCTTCGGCCTGACCGAGCCCGATGCCGGTTCCGATCCCGGTGGCATGAAGACCCGCGCCGAAAAGTGCGCCGACGGCTATCGCATCACCGGTACGAAGATGTGGATCTCCAACGCGCCGATCGCCGACGTGTTCGTGGTGTGGGCGAAGTCCGCCGAGCACAACAACCAGATCCGCGGCTTCATCCTTGAAAAGGGCATGAAGGGCCTCTCCGCCCCGAAGATCGGCGGCAAACTGAGCTTGCGCGCCTCGATCACCGGCGAGATCGTGATGGACGGTGTGGTGGTTGGCGAAGAAGCGCTGCTGCCCAACGTCTCCGGCCTGAAGGGCCCGTTCGGCTGCCTCAACCGCGCTCGCTACGGCATCTCCTGGGGCGTGCTTGGCGCCGCCGAAGACTGCATGGCCCGCGCCCGGCAGTACACGCTGGACCGCAAGCAGTTCAACCGCCCGCTCGCTGCCACCCAGCTGGTGCAGAAGAAGCTTGCCGACATGCTGACCGAAATCTCGCTCGGGCTTCAGGGCTCGTTGCGCGTCGGCCGCCTGATGGACGAAGGCAATTTCCACCCCGACATGATTTCGGTGGTCAAGCGCAACAATTGCGGCAAGGCGCTGGATATCGCCCGCGTCGCCCGCGACATGCATGGCGGCAACGGCATCCAGGTCGAATACCACGTGATGCGCCACGCCCAGAACCTCGAGACGGTGAACACCTACGAGGGCACGCATGACGTTCACGCGCTGATCCTCGGCCGCGCCATCACCGGCATCCAGGCGTTCGGCTAGACGCTTTTTACGGTTCCCGTTGCGAAATGCCCGGCCTCGCGCCGGGCATTTTTCGTTTGAGTTCAAATTCCAGGCCGCTTGACGTGAGCCATTTCATGTATCATCATAAGTTACATGAGACGAGACAGCCGCCTTTCTGCCACGCTGCATGCGCTGCTGCACATGGCCGAGCAAAATCGCCCGATGACCTCGGCCGAGTTGGCGATGTGCATGACCACCAATGCCGTGGTGGTCCGGCGCACCATGGCAGGGCTGCGCGAGGCCGGCCTAGTGCGGTCCGAAAAGGGCCATGGCGGCGGCTGGGAGATCGCGCGCAATCTATCCACGGTGACGCTGAAGGATATCTACGACGCGCTGGGCAAGCCCGGCCTGATGGCCATGGGCGTTCACCTGGAGAGTCCGACCTGTCTCGTCGAGCAGGCAGTCAACCACTCGCTGACCGGTGCTTTCGCGGAAGCCGAAGCAGTTCTGGTGGGTCGTCTCAAGGACGTCACGCTGGCGCAACTCGCCGCAGATTTTCACGCGCGGGCGGCTGACTTTAATAGCAAGAATCTGAGGGAGACCAGATGAGTTTCGATACCATCGTTGTCGGTGGCAGCTATGCCGGCCTGTCTGCAGCGCTGCAACTGGCGCGCGCTCGCCGCCGTGTGCTGGTGATGGATTCCGGGCAGCGCCGCAACCGTTTCGCCGCGCACGCCCACGGCTTTCTCGGCCACGATGGCCGCGCTCCAGGCGACATCGCCGCAGATGCCCGCGCGCAGCTGATGGCCTATCCGACGGTCGAGTGGGTAGACGTCACAGCCACCGCTGGCGAAGGCGAAGCCAATCATTTCACCGTCAGCGCGGAGAATGGTGCGCGCTATCAGGGCAGACGCCTGATCTTGGCCGCGGGCGTGGTCGATACGCTGCCGGAGATTTCTGGCCTCGCGGAGCGCTGGGGCAAGAGCGTGTTCCATTGCCCGTATTGCCATGGCTATGAACTCGACCAGGGCAGCATCGGCGTGCTGGCCACGTCAGAGATATCGATGCACCACGCGTTAATGCTCCCGGACTGGGGCCGCACCACATTCTTTCTCAACGGCGCCTTCACGCCGAACGCAGAGCAGACGGCGCAGCTGGATAGCCGCGGCGTCGTCATCGAGCACGCGTTGATCGCGAGACTCTCCGGTGCGCCGCTCGATGTCGAGATGAAGGATGGCCGCGTCATTGCGCTGGACGGAATGTTCACGCTGACCCGCACCGATTCGGCCAGCCCGCTGGGCGCACAGCTTGGATGTGCGATGGAGCAGGGGCCGATGGGGCCATTCCTGCAGACCGATGGTTTCAAGGAAACCACCGTTCCCGGCGTTTTCGCCTGCGGCGACGGGGCGCGCGCGGCGGGATCGGTGGCATTTGCCGTCGCGGATGGCGCGATGGCCGGCGTCGCCGCCCACCAGTCGCTGATCTTTCGCAGCGCATAGCTGCCGCGAGCCGCCGCTGTTTGATTTCCGGCCAAGGGTTGCTAGTCATCGGGGGGAACCCGGTGGGAACAGGCGCGGAAGGGCTGGCCATGAGCGAAAACGACGACGTCCCATTTAACCGCGACTATCCGCTGGCCCCCGGCGTCGTCGACCGTGTTCGTCCCGGCGTGCGGCGCATCCTGTGCAACAACCCGTCGCCGTTCACCTTTTCCGGCACCAACAGCTACATCATAGGCGAAGGCCGCGTCGCGATCATCGATCCCGGCCCGCGCAACGAGGCGCACGCGCAGGCGCTGCTCGATGCCGTGCGCGGCGAGACCGTCACCCACATTTTCGTCACCCACACCCATAACGACCATTCGCCGAACACCGCGGCGATCAAGGCCGCCACCGGGGCCACCGTCTACGCCGAAGGCCCGCACCGCGCCTCGCGGCCGCGCTACGAGAGCGAGATGGGTTCCTCGGAATCCGGCGCCGACCGTGACTTCATGCCGGACGTGCGCGTGACCGACGGCGAGGTGATCGAAGGCGACGGCTGGGCGCTGCAAGCCGTGGCGACGCCGGGCCACACCGCCAACCACATGGCGTTCGCCTGGCGCGAGAAGAACTATCTGTTCGTCGCCGATCACGTGATGGGCTGGTCGACCTCGATCGTGGCGCCGCCTGACGGTTCAATGATCGACTACATGGCCTCGCTGGAGAAACTCGCTGATCGCCCGGAGGATCTGTATTTCCCCGGCCACGGCCCGGAAATTCCCGACGCCCCAAAATTCGTGCGCTTCCTGATCCGCCACCGCGTCGCGCGCGAAGCCTCGATCCTGCATCGCCTGGCGAAAGGCGAAGCCGATATTCCGACACTGGTCCGCGCCATCTACATCGGCATCGACCCGCGCCTGACGGGCGCTGCCGGCTATTCGGTGCTGGCGCATCTGGAAGATCTGGTCGTACGCGGGGTGGTGGCGACCGATGGTGACCCGGTGATTGGTGGCAGCTACAGGGTGGCAAATAGCTAAGCACTCCGCCTTATCCCCGTCATTGCGAGGAGCGAAGCGACGCGGCAATCCAGAAGGCCACAAGGAAGGACTGGATTGCTTCGTCGCAAGGGCTCCTCGCAATGACGGGGATAGGCCTGCGACCTACTTCTTCACCGCTTTTGGAACTGCCTTCGGAGCCGCTGTCTTCTTCTGCGCCGGCGTGCTTTCGGCCGCGGTGTTGATATCGTCGATCAGTTTCGTCACCCGCGACGCGTTACTGCCGAAGTCGCCTTCGAAATAGCGTGACGAGGAGCGGATATCGACGCGCGAGCCTTCGCCGTCCGGCGTCACGCGGATCGACACGTCCTCGCGAAAGCCCATGATCGGCGTGCGCGCCACCGCCTCGATGCGGCCGATGCGGCGCGGCGGCTGCGGCGGGCGTTCGTCGATGATCAGCCATTTGCGCTTGACGATGATGGCGTGCGTCACGTCGTAGGCGCGCTGCACGTTGACGTCGAGATCGACCGGCTCGATGTCCGGCCAGGCGGCGCGCTGCAATTCGGCGGAGTACAGCCCGGCATAGACGGCGGTGTTGGCGCCGTCGGCGGTACGCAGCCGCGCCAGGGCCTCGAAGCGCGGTGGGTCGATCGGGTCGGTGGTGATGTCGTGGATCGCCGGCAGCTTGCGGTATTGCCAGCCGAGATAGGCGGGGTAGGCGAGGATCACCGCGTCGAGCGCCAGCGCGAACAGGATCAGGCTCATGCCGCGCGAGCCGTTGCGCCAGATCGCCGCGAAGCCGCACAGCGCCACCAGTACCGACAGCGCGGCAAAGCCCAGCGAGCCCAGGAACGTCGCCAGCGCCGGCTTCACCTCGAGGAACCCGAACCGCACGATGATGATCGAGGACAGAGCGGCGATCGCCGAGAATACCGCAAGGCGCCGCGCCCATGCCGCGAGGCTGGACACCGGCTCCGACTGGTAGGCTGCGGAAAATCTGCGGGCCATCGCGAAATCTGCCGAACTGGAGGAGGCAGCGGCGCGAGCCGACTGCCAAGTCCCGCTTGAGACCATGCCGGAGGGCGAAATTCAAGGGACTTGGGTGCCTCGCGGCCCCTCATCCCGAGGAGCGGTCGCCTTTGACCGCGTCTCGAAGGATGGCGCCACACACCGTCACGGTTCGAGACGCGCGCCGAGGGGCGCGCTCCTCATCATGAGGGCGGAGTTCGCCATGAGGACGGAGTTCAACCCCATCCGGAAATGCGCTAAGCCATCGCTGCGGCCGCATGACCTCTCCGATGTTGCAACCAAGAAGGGGCGAGTGCCGCAGGGAGTGCCCATGCTGGTGGAAACCACCGATTACGCCACGCTGTGTCGCGATTTCCGCTGGGAGATCCCCGCGCGCTTCAACATCGCTGATGCGGCCTGCGACCGCCATGCCGACGGCTCCGGCCGGCTCGCGCTCATCTATGTCGACGAGGACGGCGGCACGCGGCATTTTTCCTTCGACCAGATGCAGTCGTTCTCGCGCCGCTTCGCAAATGTACTGAAGGTCGATGGCCTGGTGCGCGGCGACCGCGTTGCGGTGTTCCTGTCGCAGTCGGTGGAACTGCCGGTCGTGCATCTCGCCGCATTCCGCTCCGGTCTGGTCTCGGTGCCGCTGTTCACGTTGTTCGGCGAGGACGCGCTGGAGTTTCGCCTCGCCAACTCGGGCGCGCGCGCGGTCGTGACCGACGCCTCCGGCTGGGAAAAGCTTAAGAAGATACGCGACCGGCTGCCTGATCTCGCGCAGGTCTATGTGATCTCCGACACGCCGCCTGATGGCACGCGATCGTTTTGGGGAGCGATTGAAGCTGCGTCAGAAGACTTTGCGACGACCGACACGTCCTGCGACGATCCCGCCATCATCATCTACACCTCCGGTACGACCGGAAATCCAAAAGGCGCGCTGCATGCGCACCGCGTGCTGCTCGGCCATCTGCCCAATGTGGAGATGGTACACGGCTTCTTTCCGAAGCCGGGTGACGTCTACTGGACGCCGGCCGACTGGGCGTGGATCGGCGGGCTGTTCGATGCGCTGTTTCCGGCCTGGTATCACGGCGTGCCCATCGTCGGTCACCGCGCCAAGAAGTTCGAACCGCAAGCGGCGATGCAACTGATGGCCGATCACAAGGTGCGCAACGTGTTCCTGCCGCCGACCGCGCTGAAGCTGATGCGGCAGGCGAATGTAAAGCATCCCGGCGTGCAGCTGCGCAGCATGCTGACCGGCGGCGAGTCGCTCGGCGCCGAGTTGCTGGGCTGGGTGCGCAACACCTTCGGCATCGACGCCCACGAAATCTACGGCCAGACCGAGTGCAATCTCGTCGTCGGCAACAACGCCAACCTGTTTCCGATCCGGCCGGGCTCGATGGGCAAGCCGACGCCGGGTTTTGACGTGCGCATCGTCGATGAAGCGGGCGCGGAGTTGCCGCGTGGCGAGCGCGGCATTGTCGGCATCCGCCAGCCCAATCCCTGCACCATGCTCGGCTACTGGCAGAATCCGGAAGGCACCGCGAAGAAATTCGCCGGTGAATTCCTGCTGACCGGCGATCTCGGCATTCAGGATAATGACGGTTACTTCTGGTATGTCAGTCGCGAGGACGACGTCATCACCTCGGCCGGCTATCGCATCGGCCCCTCCGAGATCGAACACACGCTGCTCAAACATCCCGCGGTCGCCAACGCCGCGGTGGTTGGCATCCCCGACCCGATCCGCACCGAAGCCATCAAGGCGTGGATCGTGCTGCGCCCGGGCTTTACGCCGGGCGATGCGCTCGCGCGCGAACTGCAGGACTTCGTGAAGTCGCAACTCGCCGCCCACGAATATCCCCGCCACGTGCAATTCGCGGAAACCCTGCCGATGACCGCGACGGGCAAGGTGTTGCGGCGCGAATTGCGCGCGCTGGGGTAGGGCGTCCGCGCCCGCAATTCTCGTGCCCCGGACGCGGCTGCGTGGTGCTTCCGTCTACGCAGCGACGGGCTTCTCGAAAGCCAGCGGCTCGCCGGTTTCGAGGATGCTCTTGAGGCTGGACAGAACCAGCGGCCAGCCGGTGGAAATGCTGGGCAGGGTCGCGCTGCCTTCGGCGAATCCCTCATGCGTCACCGTGAGCTTGACGGCGCCTTGGTTGGGTTCGAGCACGAACGTGACCCGCGACGGCCGCTCCTTTTTCATGACCTCGTCGAACACCGTCAGCCAGCTGTAGGACAGCCGGCGCGGTGGATCGGTTTCGAGGATGACGCACTCGTTCATGACCCTGCCGTCTCGCGTCATCTGCATGGCAGAGCCGACCTTCCAGTCTGACTGCAGACTGCAGCCGAACCAGTAGCTTTCCGTGAACGCGCGGTCGGTCAGGGCATGCCAGAGCTTCTCCGGCGTGGTCTTGATGAAGGTGGTGTAGACGAATTCGGGCTTACTCATCACGCTTCTCCAGTTGACGTTTCAATGTGCTGAGCGCGGCGAGCTTGCCGTGCTCGAATTTGTTGATCCAGCGGTCTCCGATCTCATGGATCGGCACCGGGTTGAGGTAGTGCAGCTTCTCCCGGCCGTGCTTCAGCGTGGCGACGAGGTTGGCGGCCTCCAGGATCGCCAGATGCTTGGTCACCGCCTGTCGCGACATCGCGAGGCCGTCGCAGAGTTCGTTCAACGTCTGACCGTTCCTGGCATGAAGGCTGTCCAGCAATGACCGCCTCGAAACATCCGCCAGCGCCTTGAAGACCTCATCCATGGATTTGATAATAGGCAACCAAATGGTTGCATGTCAAGCGAGAGATTCTTCCCTCTCCCTTGTGTAGCGCCCTGGAAACGTTCGATCCTCCCGGCCACGTTCGCCGCTTTCATCGTCATTGCGATCGTGCATAGATCGCGCGTCACAAAATCGCCGGAGCCCGGTCATGTCGCTTCAGCTCTATCTCCCCTTCCTCGCCGCCTGCGTGGTGCTGGCGCTGATTCCCGGGCCGAACGTCACGCTGGTGATCGCCAGCGGCCTGCGCTACGGCACCCGCGCCGCGCTGATCACCATCGCCGGCACGCAAGCCGGGCTGGCCATCGTCATCGGCATCGTCGCACTCGGCCTCACCACCCTGATGGCCACCATGGGCTACTGGTTCGACTGGGTGCGCTTCGCCGGCGCGGCCTATCTGGTGTGGCTCGGCATCAGGTTGATCCGCACGCCGGTCGAAGGCATCGACACCGAAGCGGCGCCGCCGCGCGGCGGTTTCTTCCTGCAGGGTTTTGTGGTGCTGCTGAGCAATCCGAAGGTGCTGGTGTTCTTCGGCGCCTTCATCCCGCAATTCGTCGATATGGAGAAGGATCACTTCTCGCAGGTGGCGATCCTCGGCTTGACCTTCATGGCCACCGCGGCGGTCACCGACGCGGTCTATGCGGTCGCCGCGGGCCGGGCGCGAAAATTCTTTTCGGCGCGGCGCACGCGATTGCTGTCGCGCGCCTCCGGCGGTTTCATGATCGGCGGCGGCGTCTGGCTAGCGCTGACCCGGGCGCGTTGAGCGCGGATTGAACCGACCCCGCTGTCGCGGCGTCCAATCGATCAGGCGTCGATCGGCGCCGGCCGACATGAGGAACGCCTTTGCCCGACATCCCGTGGTTCGTCTATGCGATGGCGCTGGCGCCGTTCGGCCTGATCCTGGTCGCCGCGGGCTACAAATATCTTCAGGTCCGTGCCGCCCGCGACTGGCCGTCGACACCGGGCACGGTGGTGGTCTCCACATCGGAAGTGCGTGACGTCAAGGTGATCGATGACAACCGCGACGACCGACAGGGCGTCGAGCAGCGCAATTTCGCGAACATTGTCTACGAATACACCGTGAGCGGACAGAAGCTGCGCAACAACCGCGTCGAGATCGGCGAGAACCGCGGCAATGTCGACGTGGCGGAAACCATCGCGCGCTATCCGGTCGGGACCGCCGTGACGGTGTTCTACAATCCGCGGCAGCCGCGCGACGCCGTGCTGGAGCGCGAGATGCCGAAGGGCATCGGCGGCTGTCTCGGCATTGCTACGGTGATCGTGCTGGCCGTGGTGTTCGGCGGCGCCATCGGCGGCAAGCGCATCGCGGATTTTGTCGCGGCGCATCTTGCCGATCCCAAGCTCTCGCCGCTGGTGATGGCGCTCGGCGCCTTCGGATTCTTCATCGCGCTGTTCGGGCTGGCGCTACACCGCCAGGCATCGATGGCGCGGCGCTGGCCGGTGGTGCCCGGCGTCATCAAGCTGTCTGGCGTCGAAACCTATCGCGGCGCCGACAGCGACACCGGCCGCTCGGGGCCGATGATGCACGAGCGGAAAGTGGCCTACAGCTATCGTTTCAACCATATCGCCTACAGCGGCAATGCCGGCAGCATCAGCACCAGCAACCCGTCGCCGCCGCGCTGGCAGATGCGGCTGTTCGGGATGGACTACCAGAACGGCGCGGCGGTGAAGGTGTTCGTCAATCCGGACAATCCATCCGATTCCACCATCGGCCCGGGCGGCGGCGCCGCCTGGTTTCTGTGGGCGGTCGCGCTGGGTTTTGTTATCGCATCGGCCTATGTCGCCACGCACGGGTAGGGTGCCGCTGCTGCTCTCGGCTAAATCAACCCTCTTGCCTTCAGCGTCGCTTCGATCCCTACAAACACCCGCGTCAGGCGCTCGGCCCATTGTGTCTCGCCTGCGGGGTCCGAGATCAGGTCCTGGCGGATCTCGATGCCGGTGTTCATCAGCCCGCGACGTTCGCCGTGCACCGGGATGGTGTAGTCGGTGGCGTCGGAGACCGCATAGGGCTCGTTATCGCCGACCACCAGATCCGGCTCCGCGCGCAGCGCCTGCAACAGCAGCGGCGGCAGGCGGGTGTCGTGTTGGTACAGCGTGCCGATGTGCCAGGGCCTGCTGACTCCGGCATAAACAGGCGTGAAGCTGTGCAGCGACACCAGCACGGTCGGGCGTCCCGCGCGCAGCCGGGCGTCGATCACGTCGTCGATGCGCTGGTGGTAGGGATCGAAGATCAGCCGGCGTCGGCTTTCGGCGGCGTCACGGCTCAGGCCATTATTGCCGGGCACGGTGGTGGCTTCGCTGATCAGCGGAATCGAGCTCACGGCCTCCGGCGGCCGGTTGCAGTCGATCACCAGCCGCGAATAGCGCTGCGCCACCAGATGCGCGTCCAGCGCCGCCGACATCCGCTCGGCGACGCCCGCGATGCCGATGTCCCAGCCGATGTGCTGCTTGCGCTCGCTCTCCGGCAGGCCGAGATCGCCAAGCATCGCCGGGATCAGCCGGCCGTAATGGTCGCAGGTCAGCAGGAACGGCGATTGGCCGGCGATGGCTTGTTCCAGCACGGGCGGAACATCCTGAGGTGCGAGGCGTAGAGTTGTGTCACTGACGCTGTTCAAAGCGTTTTCCCCTGTCATTGCCTAACGAGGCAGCATTCCGGCCTGTCAATCAGCAGCGACCGGTATAGATTTCCTGTACAAAGTCACGGCAAGATTGAAGCGACGATGCCTCTGCTCACCATTCATCACAAGACCGAATATCGCTATGCGCAACCGGTCGCATTCGGCGAGCATCGTATCATGCTGCGACCGAGTGACGGTCATGACCTGCGCATGCTCAGCGGCAAGCTCGAGATCACGCCGGAGCCGATGTCGCTGCGCTGGATCCACGATGTGTTCGGCAATTCGGTGGCGATCGCAACCTTTGACGAGCGCGCCCGCAAACTGACCTTCAATGCGACGGCGACGATCGATCACAAGCCGGCCGACGAATTCGCGCTGACGCCGGACGACAAGGCGTATTTCTACCCCTTCATGTACAGCTCCGATGAACTGCCCGACCTGCAGGAATACATTCGCCCGCAATATGGCGATCCGGATGGCGAACTCGCTTGTTGGGCGCGCGATTTTCTCGATCCCGAAGGCCCGACGCCGACCTTCAACATTCTCAGCGGCATGACCCACGGCATTCGCCAGCAGTTCAAATATCGCAAGCGCTACGAGCACGGCACCCAGCACCCGCTCGACACCTTGCAGACGCAGTCCGGCACCTGCCGCGATTTCGCATTGTTCATGATCGAGGCCTGCCGCCGGCTCGGCATCGCCGCGCGCTTCGTCTCGGGTTATCTTTTCATCCACGGCGACCGCCAGCACGGTTATGTCGGCGGCGGCTCGACGCATGCCTGGGTGCAGGTCTATCTTCCCGCCGCGGGCTGGATCGAGTTCGATCCGACCAACGGCATCGTCGGCAGCCGCGATCTCATTCGCGTCGCGGTGGCGCGCGATCCGCGCCAGGCGGTCCCGCTGCACGGCACCTATCTCGGTTCGGCTGATGCCTTCCTCGGCATGGATGTCAGCATCAATGTCGTCTCCGCCGGCGAAGAGGCAAAGGTCTAGGGTATTATGGAAATCAGGGTTGGCTTCGAGATCACCTACGCGGCGGCGGCTCCAACGCCGATGGTGACGATGCTCGGCATCCATCCGTCGCGCTACGGCGATATCGTCGGCACCGAATCCATCACCACCACGCCGGACGTGCCGATCACCTACTATCGCGACAGTTTCGGCAATGTCTGCGGCCGATTGGTCGCGCCTGCCGGCGGCATCACCTTCCACGGCGATACGCTGGTGCGCGATTCCGGCAAGCCGGATCTGGTGGTGCCCTCGGCGCAGCAGTTGCCGATCGATCAGTTGCCCGACGAATGCCTGCTATATCTGATGGCCAGCCGCTATTGCGAGACCGACAAGCTGACCGACACCGCCTGGTCGCTGTTCGGCAACACCGCGCCCGGTTGGGACCGCGTGCAGACCATCATCGCTTTCGTGCATCACCACGTGAAGTTCGGCTACGAGCATGCGCATGCGATGAAGTCGGCGCACGACGTCTACGCGCAGGGCAACGGAGTCTGTCGCGATTACGCGCATCTGGCGCTGACCTTCTGCCGCTCCATGGGGATTCCGGCGCGCTACTGCACGGGCTACATGGGCGATATCGGAATTCCCTATGACGGCTCGGTGATGGATTTCTCCGGCTGGTTCGAGGTCTATCTGTCGGGCCGCTGGTACACCTGCGACGCCCGGCACAACAAGCCGCGTATCGGCCGCATCCTGATGGGCACCGGCCGCGACGCCGCCGACGTGGCGCTGACCACCAGCTTTGGCCGCATGGACCTGGTGAAATTCTTCGTCATTTCCGACGAAATCAAGCATCAGGCGGCGTAGCTCTCATGAACGTTCTGGACCGCGTGTTCGTTTACGGCACCCTGATGCACGGCTTCGACCATCCGATGTCAACGCTGCTGTCCGCCGGCGCCGAGTTTCTCGGCGAAGCGACCTGCCGCGGTCGGCTCTACATGGTGGCGCACTATCCCGGCCTGCTGCACTCGGACGATGCGGCCGACCGGGTGTTCGGTGAAGTGTATCGCCTGCGCCGTGTCGACGAAATGCTCGCCGCGCTCGACGACTATGAAAGCGTCGGCCCCGGCTATGAGGCGCCGACGCTGTATCTGCGGGAAAAACTGCCGGTGACGCTGGCGGACGGCCGCGTCATCGAGGCCTGGAGCTATATCTACAACCGCCCGGTGGATGAGCGGAAGCGGATCGCATCGGGGAAGTTCCTGGAGCGGTAGCGCGGCCCTCGTGCGCACGCTGAACGCACCCGTAGTCGGGTCGGATGGCGTGTGCCACCTGGCGCCGTCATTCCGGGGCGGGAGCGGCGGACAGCCGCGAGCGCACCCGGAAGCTCGAACTGGCTGAACATCTCCGGGTTCCGGGATCGTGCTGCAGCCGGCTTCGCCGACTGAAGCGCGTCCCGGAATGACAGCAGTTCCCCTGTGAATAGCGGGTGCAACCTGCGACCCCTCGTTTTTGCCCCGGCAAAACCTATATCGATGGTCGGCTGGTCACATCCCGTTCACCAGGACTCCCACCCCCGACTCACGCCATAAAGCCCCATGCGCTTCACGCCTCAATTTCTCGACGATCTGCGCGCCCGGCTTCCCGTCTCGGAGGTCGTGAGCAAGCGCGTCAAGTTGAAGAAGGCCGGCCGGGAGTGGAAGGGGCTGTCGCCGTTCCAGCAGGAGAAGTCGCCGTCGTTCTTCGTCAATGACGAGAAGGGGTTTTATCACGACTTCTCCAGCGGCAAGCACGGCGACATCATCAGCTTCCTGATGGAGACCGATGGCTGCAGCTTTCCGGAGGCGGTCGAGCGGCTGGCGCAGATGGCCGGCGTGGCGCTGCCGGCGGCGACGCCGGATGCCGCGCGCCACGCCGAGCGCCGCAAGACGCTCTATGACGTCATGGACCTCGCCGCCAAATTCTTCGCCGAACAACTGACCTCGCGCACCGGCGCCAAGGCGCGCGGCTATCTCGCTGACCGGCAGATTTCGCCGACCGTGCAGTTGCAGTTCAAGATGGGCTATGCGCCCGGCGAGAAGTTTGCGCTGAAGGAATATCTCGGCGCTGCCGGCACTCCCGTGCCGGACATGATCGAGGCCGGGCTCTTGATCGCCGGCGACGACATTCCGGTGCCGTTCGACCGCTTCCGCGACCGCGTGATGTTCCCGATCACCGACCTGCGCGGCCGGGTGATCGCGTTCGGCGGCCGGGCGCTGGAAAAGGACGTGCCGGCCAAGTACCTGAACTCGCCGGAAACACCACTCTTCCACAAGGGCGACAACCTCTACAATTTCCCGACCGCGCGCACCGCCGCGCATAACGGCGCGACGCTGGTCGTGGTCGAGGGCTATGTCGACGTCATTGCGATGGTCGGCGTCGGTTTTGCGGCCTCGGTGGCGCCGCTCGGCACCGCCTTGACCGAGAACCAGCTGCAACTGATCTGGAAGATGGCCGACGAGCCGATCCTGTGCTTCGACGGCGACAAGGCCGGGCAGAAGGCGGCGTGGCGTGCCGCCGAGCTGGCGCTGCCGCATCTCAAGCCCGGCAAGAGCCTGCGCTTTGAGTTGCAGCCGGAGGGCCAGGACCCCGACGATCTCGCCCGCTCCGGCGGCCGTATCGCCGTGGAGGAAGTTATTGGCGCTGCCAGATCGCTGTCCGACCTGCTCTGGGCGCGCGCCATCGAGGGCGGCGACTTCGCCACGCCGGAACGCCGCGCGGCGCTGGAGGCGCGGATCAACGAGCTCGCCAACGGCATTCGCGACGAGGTCGTCAAGAAATACTACCGCCAGGACCTCGCCGAGCGGCTGCGCGCCACGTTCAATCCCAATGCCGGCCGTGGCTTCGGCGCGGGCGGTGGGTTCGGCGGCGGCAGGGCAGGCGGAGCAGGCGGGTTTGGCGGCTTCGGCGCCAAGGCCGGTGGCGGATTCGGCCGCCCGGGTGCGGCCCGCACCTTCACGCCGGGTGCTGCCGGCCGGATCGAGCCGCGCGGGCGCTCTTCGGCCTCGGCCGGCAGCCAGACCATCAACCGCTCGCCCTACCAGGTGGTGTCACCGCAACTGGCGAACTCCTCGATCATGCGCGGCCAGCGCAGCGCCATCTCGCGCCGCGAGGCCCTGATCGTGCAGTCGCTGATCAATCACCCCTGGCTGCTGCACGACAAGCTCGAGGAAGTTGCCGCTTTGGAGCTGGCGCACCCCGAAATGCACCGGCTGCGCGCCGGGATCATCGCCTGCTTTGCCCATGAGCATCATCACGGCGACGAAGAAGAGCAAAGCGAGCAAATGCGTTCAGACCTCGTTAAGGCTGGATTTAGCGAACAATTGCAACATGTTGAGCGGGCCATTACGACCAAGGACGTGTGGGCGGCGCAGCCTGGGGCGGCGCGCGAGGACGTTCTTTCGACCTGGATTCAGCTGGTTGCCTTGCATCGCCAGTGGCACTCCTTACTTAGAGAACTTAAAGATGCCGAACTGGCTCTTGGAGAAGAGGCCTCGGAAACAAATTACGGCTGGCTGCGCGACGTCAAGGCCCGGCTGGCCGAGGTGGACGGTATTGAGGCGCTGATCGAGGGGTTCGGCGAATCATCCGGCAGGTTCCAGCGCAGTACATGACGTGTTTGCTGCGGACAGCCTCGGCGAAACCGCGAAAAGACTCGCCAAGCCCATGGTTTGGCTGCAAAAACAGGGTTAATCGGAGCTTAAGGCTCTTTAGCTTAAGTGCGGCAACCGTAAAGACCAATTCGAGGGTGGCGAAGTCCAGCGCCGCCCTTTCCGCGTCGAGCGGATAAATGATTCAAAGCGGGGCGGCAACGCCCCCAGCGTGATCGCGTTTCAGGAGCATTGAATGGCCACCAAGGCAAAGACGCTGCAGGTTAAAGACAAGGAAAAAGACGACAAGGCCGACGCTCCGGAGAAGGACGCCCCGGACGCACCGTCGCCGTTGCTTGACCTGTCGGATGCCGCTGTCAAAAAGATGATCAAGCAGGCCAAGAAGCGCGGCTTCGTGACCTTCGATCAGCTCAATGACGTCCTGCCGTCGGATACCACCTCTCCTGAACAGATCGAAGACATCATGTCGATGCTCTCCGAAATGGGCATCAACGTGTCGGAATCCGACGACGCGGATTCCGACGAGGAAGAGACCAAGGAAGAGGCCGAGGAAGAACCCGACAACGAACTCGTCGAGGTCACCCAGAAGGCCGTCACCGAGACCAAGAAGTCCGAGCCCGGCGAGCGCACCGACGATCCCGT
>NZ_JAQGJT010000123.1 GCF_028290495.1 Tardiphaga sp. | reverse complement strand
TGGTCGCCGCATTCCAGTCGGTGACCGGCTCCAGCGCGCCTTGCAGTCTGCCGATCAGCGCGCGGGTTTCCGGCGTCAGCAGGGCGGCCGCTTTCGGCTCCATCGCCAGCGGGCGGTCGGCGAAAATGAAGTACGAACTGTCGATCAGCTCGATCAGCGTCTTGGCGCGCTCCTTCAACTGCGGCATCGCCTGCAAAAGCTGCGCGCGCGTCACGTCGTTGATCTTGGCTTTGACGTCGCCGCCATTGGGGACGTAGTCCAGCACGTCCTCGAACATGGTCACAAGAGATTGATCGTCGGCGTGGCGGATGTAATGGCCGTTGAGGTTTTCCAGCTTGGCGAAATCGAACCGCGCCGCCGAGCGTCCGATCGCCGGCAGATCGAAATCCTTGATCATCTCCTCGGTAGAGAAGATTTCCTGGTCGCCATGGCTCCAGCCGAGCCGCACGAGGTAGTTGCGTAGCGCTTCCGGCACGTAACCCATCGCGCGATAGGCATCGACACCGAGCGCGCCGTGGCGCTTGGACAGCTTGGAGCCATCCGGTCCGTGGATCAACGGGATGTGCGACATGCTGGGAATGTCCCAACCCAGCGCCTCATAGATCTGCTTTTGCCGGGCGGCATTGATCAAATGGTCGTCGCCGCGGATCACGTGCGTCACGCCCATGTCGTGGTCGTCGACCACCACTGCCAGCATGTAAGTCGGGTTGCCGTCGCCGCGCAGCAGCACGAGGTCGTCGAGGTTCTCGTTTTTCCAGACCACGCGGCCTTGCACTTGGTCGTCGATCACGGTCTCGCCAGTGAGCGGCGCCTTGAGGCGGATCGTCGGCTTGACGCCGGCCGGCGCCTCGGACGTCGTGCGCTCGCGCCAGCGGCCGTCATAGAGCTTGGATTTGCCTTCGGCGCGCGCCTTCTCGCGCATCTCCTTCAACTCGTCGGCGGAGGCGTAGCAGTAGTAGGCCTTGCCCTCGGCGAGCAACTGCTCGGCGACTTCGCGGTGCCGGCTGGCGCGGGCGAACTGGTAGACGGTGTCGTCGTCCCACTCGATGCCCAGCCACTTCAACCCCTCCAGGATCGCGCCGATCGCCGGCTCGGTGGAGCGCTCGCGATCGGTATCCTCGATCCGCAGCAGCATCTTGCCGCCACGGCCGCGGGCATAGAGCCAGTTGAACAGAGCGGTGCGGGCGCCGCCGATATGGAGAAATCCGGTCGGGGAGGGCGCGAAACGGGTGACGATGGGTGTGGTCATTAAATGGCTTCGATCGATGCTGGAGACGGTTTGCGGCCGTTTATCACACGGGCGTAGCGCTGTCCCCGCGAATTAGAGGGCTGGCGAGGCGCGCTGGCTCCTGAGGCGGGCGACTTGGCCCGTTTCCGGCCCCTTGGCGCGGCGGCCCGGATTTGGCACATAGGGCGCAGCTTGAAAGGCACCCCATGACAGACGAATCGGTATTGGAAGCAGGCCGCGATTTCATTCGCGACATCGTCGCGGCGGATCTGGCCTCCGGCGCGCACAAAAGCGTGGTGACGCGGTTTCCGCCGGAGCCGAACGGCTATCTGCATCTCGGCCACGCCAAGTCGATCTGCCTGAATTTCGGCATTGCCGAGGAATTCGGCGGCATCTGCAATTTGCGCTTCGACGACACCAATCCGACCAAGGAAGAGCAGGAATATATCGACGCCATTCAACGCGACGTGCGCTGGCTCGGCTTCGACTGGGGCACGAACCTGCATTACGCCTCGGATTATTTCGAGCAATTGTATGCCTGGGCGCAGGATCTGATCCGCGCCGGCAAGGCCTATATCGACGACCAGTCGCAGGAGGAGATCCGCCTCAAGCGCGGCACCCTGACCGAGCCCGGCCAGAACAGCCCGTTCCGCGATCGCCCGGTGGAGGAAAGCCTCGATCTGTTCGCGCGGATGCGTGCCGGCGAGTTTCCGAACGGCGCCCGCGTGCTGCGCGCCAGGATTGATATGGCCTCCGGCAATATCAACCTGCGCGATCCCGTGATCTACCGCATCCTGCATGCGCATCACCCGCGCACCGGCGCTGCGTGGAGCATCTATCCCAGCTACGATTTCGCCCACGGCCAGTCGGACGCGATCGAGCACGTCACGCATTCGATCTGCACGCTGGAATTCGAGGATCACCGGCCGTTGTACGACTGGTGTCTCGACAACCTGCCGGTGCCGTCGCGGCCGCATCAGTACGAATTCGCGCGGCTCAACATGACCTACACGCTGCTGTCGAAGCGCGTGCTTACCGAACTGGTGCGCGGCGGTCACGTCACCGGTTGGGACGATCCGCGGATGCCGACTCTGGCCGGGCTGCAGCGCCGCGGCGTGCCGTCGGCGGCCCTGCGCGAATTCGTCAAGCGCATCGGCGTGGCCAAGGCCAACAGCACCGTCGGCATCGACATGTTCGACTTCGCGGTGCGCGAAACGCTGAACCGCACGGCGCAGCGGCGCATGGCGGTGCTGAAGCCGCTCAAGGTGGTGATCACGAACTATCCGGAAGGCCAGGTCGAGGAGCTCGACGCCGTCAATCATCCCGAGCATGAAGAGCTCGGTTCGCGAAAGATTCCGTTTGGCCGTGAGCTCTACATCGAGCATGACGACTTCATGGAGGAGCCGCCGAAGAAGTTCTTCCGGATGGCGCCGGGCCGCGAGGTGCGGCTGCGCTATGGTTACTTCATCACCTGCCGCGAGGTGATCAAGAACGCGGCCGGTGAAGTTACCGAACTGCATTGCACCTATGATCCGGAGACCCGTGGCGGCAACGCGCCGGATGGCCGCAAGGTGAAGGCGACGATTCACTGGGTCGCCGCGGCGCAGGCCGTGCCGGCCGAGGTACGGGTTTACAATCTGCTGTTCACCGCGCCGCAGCCGGATGCCGCGAACTTCGCCGCGCAGATCAATCCGGAGTCGCTGGAAACGCTGACCGGCTGCATGGTCGAGCCAGCTTTGGCGAGCGACCATTCGGAGGCCGCCGTACAGTTCGAGCGCCAGGGGTACTTCTGCCGCGACAAGGATTCCGCGCCGGGCAGGCTGGTGTTCAACCGCACCGTCGGCCTGCGCGACAGCTACGCCAAGGCGACGTGACCTGGCACTTTCATAGCTCAGCGCTGTCATTCCGGGGCACGGTTCAGTTGGCGCAGCCGACTGAACCGTGAACCCGGAACCCCGAGATGTTCATCACCATCTCCGGGTTCCGGGTTTGCTCGCAGCTGACGCTGCTCCCGCCCCGGAATGACGTTCCAGCACAACAGATATTCTCTATCCGTTCCGGTAGTCGGCCGGTAATTTCTTCCGCTAGCATGTCGGCAGGCAAGTCCGGGCGGCGTGATGACGAACGGCAGCAACAACCGACCGCGCGCGCACGCCGGCACCTGGCCGCCGCAGGCGGCGCCGACGACGGGTATCGCGCGGCCTGGCGCGGGGCTTTGGCCATCTTTCATCACGAGTTTGCAGGTCTGGGCGCGCGCGGAAGCGGGGCCCGGTCGGCTGCTGCCCTGGGTACCCGTGGCCTTTGGCGCCGGCATCGCGCTGTATTTTTCCGCTGAACACGAACCGGTGACATGGGTGGCGGCCACGAGTGCCGCTGTCCTGTGTGCCGCAGCGTTTCTGTCACGGCGGCAACAATGGTTTCCCGTGGTCGTGATGGTTGCTGCTATGGCGTCGGGCTTTGCGATTGCCACGCTGAAGACCGCGCGGATAGCACATGGCGTGCTGGCGCGGCCGCTCTACGGGGTATCGCTGTCAGGCTTCGTCGAGACCCATGAAGAGCGCGAGCGCACCGATCGCTTTATGCTGCGCGTCGTGTCGATGGAGAGCCCGCGCCCGTCGATCAAGCTCGAACGCGTCCGGCTTTCGGTGAAGAAGGGCGCGGCCCCCGCCGTCGGCAGCTTTGTCGAACTGAAGGCGCGGCTGCAGCCGCCGTTGGCTCCGCTGCGGCCGGGCTCCTACGATTTCGGCCGCGATATGTACTTCCAGGGCATCGGTGCGTCCGGCTTCGTCACCGGCAGCATCAAGGCCGTCGATCCGCCGGCGGCACCCGGTTGGCGGTTGCGTTATGCGGCGACCATGCAGGGATTTCGCGATGCCATCGATGCGCGCATCCGCACGACGCTCAAAGGTGACAGCCGCGCCATCGCCACCGCATTGCTGACCGGCCGGCGCGACGCGATCTCGCCTGAGGTCAACGACGCGATGTTCATCTCCGGCCTCGGCCACGTGCTGTCGATTTCCGGATATCACATGGCTGTCGTCGCCGGCGTGGTGTTCTTTGCGGTGCGGGCGCTGCTGGCGCTGATTCCGATGCTGACGGTGACGTTTCCAATCAAGAAATGGTCGGCGGCAGCCGCGCTGCTTGCCGCGGCGTTCTATCTGCTGCTGTCCGGCGCGGAAGTGGCGACCCAGAGATCGTTCTTCATGACCGCGGTGGTGCTGATCGCGATCATGGTCGACCGCCGCGCGGTGACGTTCCGCACCCTGGCGGTCGCCGCGATGGTCGTGCT
>NZ_JAQGJT010000119.1 GCF_028290495.1 Tardiphaga sp. | reverse complement strand
CTCATGTCGTGCTCGACGACGACGACGGAGCGAGTGGTGGCGATCTCTTTCAGGAGCTTGGCGGTCTCGACGGTTTCGGCGTCGGTCATGCCGGCGACCGGCTCATCCACGAGCAGGAGTTTGGGGTCCTGGGCGAGCAGCATGCCGATCTCGAGCCACTGCTTCTGGCCGTGGCTGAGGCCGGCGGCGAGGTCGCCCTTGCGGGCTGTGAGGCGGATGGTCGCGAGGATTTCCTCGATGCGGGCCGTGTCGTCGTTGTTGGCAGTGTAGAACAAGGTTGGGAAGACGCTGCGCGGTTTCCGCAGCGCCAGCACCAGATTGTCCCAGACGGTCTGACTCTCGAACACCGTCGGCTTCTGGAACTTTCGGCCGATGCCGAGGTTGGCGATTTTTGCTTCGTCGAGCCGGCGCAGGTCGATGGTGTCGTCGAACAGCACTTCGCCGGCGTCGGCGCGGGTCTTGCCGGTGATGATGTCCATCATCGTGGTCTTGCCGGCACCGTTCGGGCCGATGATGGCGCGCATCTCGCCCGGTCCCAGCACGAGGGACAGATTGTTGATGGCATGAAAGCCATCGAACGAGACGTGGACCCCGTCGAGATACAGCAACGCCGAGGTGATGCGCTTCTGCCGCGCCTCGGCCTCGCGCGCCGCGACCTGCGGATCGACGATGCCGAGCGCGTGGTGAGCGGGCTTTTCAATCACGGACGTTTCAATCACGGACATCCGCCTACTCCGCCAGATGGGGTTTGCTGACGCCGTCTTCTTCGGCGACACTTTCGGCATTGGCTGTGATGCGCTGCTGCTTCCACGGCTCCCACCATGCATTGAAGGTGCCGATGATGCCCTTCGGCAAGAGCAGCGTCACCAGAATGAACAGCGCGCCGAGCATGAACAGCCAGTACGGCGCGAGCGCCCCCGAGGTGAACACCGTCTTGGCATAATTGACGACAACGGCGCCCAGCGCCGCGCCAATCAGCGTGCCGCGACCACCGACCGCGACCCAGATCACCGCCTCGATGGAATTCGCGGGGGCGAATTCGCCGGGGTTGATGATTCCGACTTGCGGCACGTAGAGCGCGCCGGCCACACCAGCCATGCAGGCCGACAGCGTGAACACGAACAGCTTGTAGGACTCGACGCGGTAGCCGAGGAACCGTGAGCGCGACTCAGCATCGCGGATCGCAATCAAGACCTTGCCGAGCTTCGAGGTCACCACCGCACGGCACATCAGGAAGCCGAGCATCAGGGCCAGACAACTCAGCGCAAACAAGGCGGCGCGGGTGCCGTCGGCCTGCACGTTGAAGCCCAGGATGTCCTTGAAGTCGGTGAGGCCGTTATTGCCGCCGAAACCGAAATCGTTGCGGAAGAAGGCGAGCAGCAGCGCGTAGGTCATCGCCTGCGTGATGATCGAGAGATAGACGCCTGACACGCGGGAGCGGAAGGTCAACCAGCCAAAGCCGAAGGCCAGCAGGCCGGGCACCACCAGCACCATCAGGGCGGCGAACCAGAAATGGTCGAAACCGAACCAGTACCACGGCAGTTCCTTGTAGTTCAGGAACACCATGAAGTCGGGCAGTACAGGGTTGCCGTAAACACCGCGCGGACCTATCTGCCGCATCAGGTACATGCCCATCGCGTAGCCGCCGAGCGCGAAGAAGGCGCCGTGGCCGAGCGAGAGAATGCCGCAATAGCCCCAGATCAGGTCGATCGACAGCGCCAGGATGGCGTAGCAGACATATTTGCCGAACAACGCCATCAGGTAGGTCGGCACCTGGAACATGGAGCCGGCCGGCAGCAGCAGGTTCGAAAGTGGCAGCAGGATGCCGACAGTGGCGACGACCAGCAGAAAGACCGTGGCACTGCGGTCGAGCGAACGGGTGAGAATGTGCGGAGTCATGAGCGCACTCCGCCAGTTCGATCGTCGTTGTGATCGAAGCGAAGCAATCCAGAAGCCGCAAGCGAAGACTGGATTGCTTCGTCGCAAGCGCTCTTCGTAACGACGAAGGGACAGGACAGAGCTGAATTCGAATAAATCATCATCATGCTTCGATCGCCCTGCCCTTGAGTGCGAACAGGCCGCGCGGCCGTTTCTGGATGAACAGGATGATCAGCACCAGAATCGCGATCTTGCCGAGCACGGCGCCCGCCACTGGTTCCAGGAACTTGTTGGCAATGCCCAGCGTGAAGGCGCCCACCAGAGTGCCCCACAGGTTGCCGACGCCGCCGAACACCACGACCATGAAACTGTCGATGATGTAGCTCTGGCCGAGGTTGGGGCTGACATTGTCGATCTGCGACAGCGCCACGCCGGCGATCCCGGCGATGCCCGAGCCGAGGCCGAACGTCAGCGCATCGACGCGCGAGGTCGCGATGCCCATCGAGGCCGCCATCTTGCGGTTCTGCGTCACCGCACGCATTTCCAGACCAATGCTGGAATAACGCAGCATCGCCAGCAGGATTGCGAACACCGCCAGCGTGAAGCACAAAATCCACAGCCGGTTATAGGTGATGGTGATCTGGCCGAGTTCGAACGCGCCGGACATCCAGGAGGGATTGCCGACCTCGCGGTTGGTCGGGCCGAACATGGTGCGCACCGCCTGCTGCAGAACAAGCGACAGACCCCAGGTAGCCAGCAGGGTTTCCAGCGGCCGGCCGTAGAGGAAGCGAATGATGGTGCGCTCGATAATGATGCCGATGACGCCTGCAATGACGAAGGCCAGCGGCACGGCGATCAGCAGCGAATAGTCGAACAGGCCGGGATACGAGGTGCGGATCACTTCCTGCACCACAAAGGTGACATAGGCGCCGATCATCACCATCTCGCCAT
The DNA here is from genome assembly GCF_028290495.1 of Tardiphaga sp. Lineage (GTDB taxonomy): Bacteria > Pseudomonadota > Alphaproteobacteria > Rhizobiales > Xanthobacteraceae > Tardiphaga. The sequence goes on along the minus strand of NZ_JAQGJT010000119.1, from coordinate 914 downwards.
GCGCCATGTTGATGACGCCCATCACGCCGAAGGTGATGGCAAGGCCGATCGCAGCGAGCAGCAGCACCGACCCCAGCGACAGGCCGTACCAGGCGTTTTGCACCGTGGACCACAGCGCCAGCGTGCGCTGAATGGCGGCGGTAGCACCGGCCGCGGCGTTCGCAATCGCCGGCGGCTGATCGCTACCGAGCCCGGTCAGCAGCGCCATCGCTTCCTGGTCGCCGCGCGCCTTCACGGTGGCGATGGCTTCGAGCTTCTCGACGTCGGTGGCGTCGGGCTTGTAGAGCAGGATGGCGGCGCGGGCTTCGGTAAAGGCCGCCTTCGCCGCCTTGTTGGTTTCCTTGGCCAGCGCGCCGTCGATCACGGGCAGCATGGTCTCGTCGTGGGTCTTGAACACCGACTGCGCGGCTGCGATCCGCTTGGCGGGATCGGGCGACAGCAAAGTCAGGCCGCCAAGGGCAGCTTCCACGGTGCGGCGCAGGCGGTTGTTGAGGCGAACGGCGGCCGCATTGTCCGGCAGCTTGTCGACGGCGGCTCCCGTCGCGGCATCGATGACCTTGCCGTCGGTCCCTGTGACGAAAACCTTCTTGGTGTCGGGATCGGCCGCCAGCCGACCGTCGCCGAGCGCACTAATGATGGTGAACGCCAGCGGATTGCCCGAAGTCGCGACCACGCCGACGGCGTCGTCGGTGTCGGAAAAATCGTCATTAGCGAATTTGGCGACCGCGTCCTCGAACGGGCCGGCCAAAGCCGGGACAACAAAGGCCGGCACGGCAAAGGCCGCGACCAGCAGTAGCGAGAGGCAAAACGCGCGAAGGCGATCGAGATAATTGGCAGGCACTGTACGACCCCGGCGGGAGTTTAAGGAGAAGGCGGCGGTATAGCCGCCCTCTCCGGCCTCGTCTTTTGGAAGT
>NZ_JAQGJT010000115.1 GCF_028290495.1 Tardiphaga sp. | reverse complement strand
GAGCCGGTCTCCATGTAGAAGGCGAAGAAGGCGTCCCAGGCGTCCTCGGTGATGTCGCTGCCGTTGAGCGCATGAATCGTGACGCCGCTGGCCAGGGCATCGCGCCGTTCGCGCTTGATCGCTTTGCGGTGACGCGAGTTGAGGGAGCAAAGAAAATCCTCAAATCTGCCGTAGCTATGGTTGTGCCAGTGAAACTGCTGGTCGTTGCGCAGCAGGAATCCGCGCGCCGCCAGAAATTTCGCTTCGGCTTCGCGGGCAAAGGTGACGTGCACCGACGAGGCTTTGGTTGCCTCGCCCAGCGCCACCAGTCCGCCGGCGAGCGCGGTGCCGATCTGCTCCCGGTCGACGCCGTTAGCGATCAAGAGGCGAGGGCCGGTGGCGGGGGTAAAGGGAACCGAGACCTGCAGTTTTGGATAATAGCGTCCGCCCGCGCGCTCATAGGCGTCGGCCCAGCCGCGGTCGAACACGTATTCGCCCTGCGAATGCGATTTCAGATAGCACGGCACGACGCCGACGATGGCGCCGCCACGCCTCGCGATCAGGTGACGCGGCCCCCATCCGGTGCGCGCACAGGCCGAATTCGATTTCTCCAAAGCGAGGAAAAAAGCGTGCGAAATAAAAGGGTTATAGGCTGAAGTGGAGATCTCGCTTGGGCTTGTTGCGGGCGCGCATAAGGCCAGCGTATCGAGCGACTGGAGGTCGCCAAGGTCGGCGCCGGAGGTGGCGCAGGCGTCCCAATCCGCGGCCGGGATCTGGCTGATGGAGGAGACGGCTTCCAGCGTTATGTCCGATGATGTCATCAAGCCCAGGAACCGGTCAGTTGCGATCAGCCGTCGCGGTGACCGTTCGTAGAATTGTGCATTGCGTCGATCAGTTCAAGAGTTACGCCTCCGGCGCAAAGCCCTCGAAGATCATCTGGTCGGCGTGCGTCGCGGCGGCCGCGCGTTGCCCGGGGGTGCGCACCGTCCAGGTCAGCAGCGCACAGCCGAAGATGTGGCGTGCGATCCACGGGGCCGGCGCCGGCAGATCATTGACCCAGTAAGCGACGAAATGCGGCCGGGTGCGGAAGGCATGGCGGAGATGCCGCATGCCGTCGCGCTGCGCGGGCGTCAGCGCCATCCACTCGGCGTCGTCGTAGCGCCGCTGCGCGGTGATGCCGCGCGGCAGCTCCGGCAGGATCTCACGCAGCGCCAGCACCTGGTCCGGATCGAACGACATTCCGGCCACCGGACCGCGGTAGAATTTAAGGATTTCAGCAACGCGACCAACGAGTTTCCGGTCGCCGTCGAAGTGACTTTTCAGTTCCAGCACGAGCCCGACGCGGCCATCGACCAGCGCGCAGAGATCGCTGAGCGACATCATTCGCTCCGACGTATCCTTGAACGCGACCTGCTTCAATTCGGCAGCGGTGTGGCTGCGCAGCGAGCCGGAGCCATTGGTGAGGCGGCCGAGTTCGTCGTCGTGGTGGACCATCGCCTCGCCATCGGCGGTGAGCTGCAGGTCGACCTCGATACTGAAGTTGCCGGCGATGGCGGCCGCCACCGCGCCGGACATGTTTTCGATCACGCCGCGGGCGCGGTTGTGCAGGCCGCGATGCGCGACCGGTCGGGCAGTAAGCCAAGCGGGTGCGCGCATCGGGATTTCCTCAAGCGGTTAGGCGACCTCGAACACACCATCGACCTCGACGGCGCAATCGGCGGGCAGGGAGGCAACGCCGACCGCAGCGCGGGCGTGACGGCCCTTGTCACCGAACGCGGCGACCATCAGGTCCGACGCGCCGTTGATGACCTTGGGCGCATCGATGAAGTCCGGCGTGGAATTGACGAAGCCGCCGAGCTTGACGACGCGCACGACCTTGTCGAGGTCCCCCAGCGCCGCCTTGACCTGGGCGAGCAGGTTAATGGCGCAGCCGCGCGCGGCAGCAGCACCCTGTTCAACGGTGACGCCGGCGCCGAGCTTGCCCTTGGCGAGCAACTGGCCGTCTGGGCTGACGCAGATCTGACCGGAGACGAACAGCAGGTTGCCGGTGCGCACGAAGCCGACATAATTCGCCAGCGGGCTGATCGGCTCGTGGATCGTGATGCCCATCGCTGCCAGTTTCTGCTCGACCGTTCCTGCCATCATCGTCCCCTTGCTTGATGTCGTGTCCGAACGCGCCGTTGGGTCGTCCGGGCGGCCTGTTTCACCCATCATGACCGCACATGCAAGCCACGATGGGGCCCCGCCGGGAGCCGGTTGCGGGACCAGCCGGCGTCAATTTCCCGTCATTTTTGGTGACCTGCGGATTTGGCCCCAGTTGCGGCGCAATAGCTTGCTTTCTATTGTTGTAACTCAGTAATTCAGGGAAACCGCATGCGCCGATCATCCATTCTTTCGTGCGTTCAGACCGGCGCCGTGGCGCTGATGGTGGCGGGGGTCGGCGGTGCAGCGCAGGCTGCGGCTTCCGCGCCGTTCATGGCACATCAGGCGCTGTACGAGTTGAAGCTGCTGAAATCGCGCGGCAGCGCCAGCGTGAATTCCGCCAGCGGCCGCATCCTGTATAATTTCACCGGCAGCGCCTGCGAGGGCTACACCTCGGATTTCCGCCAGGTCTCGGAGCTGGAAACCGGCGAGGGCAAGAACACGCTGAGCGATCTGCGCTCGACGAGCTGGGAAGACGGCGCCGGCAAGAGCTATCGCTTCAAGATCGACACCCGCATGAACGACGGCGACGCCAGCGTGATTGACGGCGTTGCTGAACGCGACGGCGACCATGTCACCGTCAAGCTGAAGCAGCCGGTGGCGAAGACCTTCACGCTGGACGGCGCCACGGTGTTTCCGACCGAGCAGATCCATCGGATCGTCGCCGCCGCGCGCGAGGGCAAGTCGGTGCTGGAGCTCAAGGTCTATGATGGCTCCGATACCGGCGAGAAGGTCTACAACACGCTGACCGTGATCGGCGCGGCGATCCCCGGCGACCGCGCCGCGGCCGAACCGGACGCCTCGACCAGCTCCGACGCAATGAAGCCGCTGACCCGCTGGCCCGTGACCGTCAGCTATTATGACGAGTCCGCCAAGTCGAACAGCGGCGAACAGACCCCGGTCTATGCGATGTCGTTCGAGTTGTACGAAAACGGCGTGTCGCGCTCGCTCGTGCTGGATTACAATGATTTCGTGATCGGCGGCACGATGGGCAAGTTCAACGTGAAAGACTCAAAGCCCTGCAAGTGAGGTCTGCTTTGTCCTTCGTTCTGCCGGCGGGACACGAGCTTTACGACGCCTTCTCCGGCCCCTTATAGGCAATCCCGCGGATCACCGCGGCGTTGCCGAACTTCTTGCGCAGATCATCCATCGCGCGTTCGGCATCCGCCGAGCGGCGGTCGATCATGTCGGTGTCGCCGGCCTGCGAGCCGGGCGTCAGTGCGCTGACGCCGGTGCCGATCAGGCGGAAGGCGGTGCCATCGATCTCCTTCGCCAGCATTTCGCGGCTCACCGAGAAGATTTTCGTCGCCAGTTGCGTCGGGGCGTGGATCGATTGCGACCGGGTGCGCTGGCGGAAATCCGCGGTCTTCAGCTTCAGCGTGATCGTGGTGCCCGCCACTTCGCCGCTCTTCAGCCGCGACGACACCTTCTCCGACAACCGCCACAGGATCTTTTCCAGTGTGGCGAAGTCGCGGATGTCCTCGTTGAACGTGGTCTCGTTCGAAATCGTCTTGGCGTTGCGATCGGCGACGACACGGCGATCGTCGATGCCGCGCGCGAGTCGCCACAGCCTGCGGCCCTCGCCGCCGAACTGTTTCATCAGATCGATCTCGTCGGCCTTCTGCAAATCGCCGATCTTGCGAAAGCCGCGCTGTGACAGCTTTTCCGCGGTCGCGGGGCCAACGCCGAAGATGAAGCCGACCGGGCGCTCGGCCAGCATCGCGCAGGCGTCCTGCTGGTCGAGTACGGCGAAGCCGCGGGGCTTGTCGAGATCGGAGGCGATCTTGGCGAGAAACTTGTTCACCGACAGCCCGACCGAGACGGTTATTCCGATATTGCGTTCGATCTGCGCGGCAAACTTCGCCAGCACCTTGGCCGGGATCATGCCGTGGACGCGCTGCGTGCCGGACAGATCGAGGAACGCCTCGTCGATCGACAGCGGTTCGACCAGCGGCGTCAGCGCCTGCATGGCGTGCCGCACCTCACGGCCGACGCGGACGTATTTCGCCATGTCCGGCTTCACGACCACGGCGGAGGGGCACAACTCCAGCGCCTTGAACATCGGCATCGCCGAGCGGATTCCGTAGGTGCGGGCGATATAGCAGGCCGCCGACACCACGCCGCGCTTGCCGCCGCCGATGATGACGGGGCGGTCGGCCAGCTCCGGATTGTCGCGCTTCTCCACCGTGGCGTAGAAAGCGTCGCAATCGATATGCGCCATCGTCAGCGCGGGCAAATCATGATGCCGCACCAGCCGCGGCGAGCCACAGGCGCTACAGCGCTTCGCGGTGATATCCTGATCGGCAAGGCAATCCCGGCAGAAGCAGCGCGGTCCGCTTGATTCTGTCGGGGAGGGCGTCACGGGATATCGCGCTCGATGTGGGGATCGCCGAGCGCCTGACGGGCGGCTGCGATGGTGGTCGGATGCAACTGCGACGAGGCGGAAAACGCCTGCACGGTCTCGTCGTCACGCAGCACGAAATCCAGCACGCTGACCAGAAATTGCGGGTCCTTGGCGGCCGAGCGCAGGGTCTCCGGTCCGATTCCGCTCTCGGACAGGAACAAACCCAGCCGTTCGGGTTCACCCGCGACGAAGGACAGCGCTTGAATCGCAACGATTTCAGCAACTTGTCCGGGGTGTGGTGCACGCTTTTTCAGCATGGCTGTTTGCCTTTCCGTAACTAATCATCTCTACTTTAACTCATCATGCCCGAGTCACCGGGGCGTTGCCAGCAACTGGCCAACGTGCGGCGATGCGGGTGCTCCGGCGGGGTGGCCGGAGTGAATTCGGACCCAGGCTGAATTCGCCTTACAGGTTGTGTTGTCGTCGCAGCAGAGCAATGTCGCTCGCCGCTATAACAAGAACGTTGACGTTCGGGATTGGAGGACGGGATGGCTAAAACCGTCCTGATCGTGGAGGACAACGAGCTCAACATGAAGCTCTTCCGCGATCTGCTCGAAGCGCATGGCTATCAGACCATCGGCACGAGCAATGGTTTCGAGGCGCTCGAGATCGTTCGCAAGCAGCGCCCCGATCTGATCCTGATGGATATCCAGTTGCCGCAGGTCTCCGGTCTCGAAGTCACGCGCTGGATCAAGGACGATCCGGCCTTGCGCATGATTCCGGTGGTCGCCGTCACGGCCTTCGCCATGAAGGGCGATGAGGAACGCATCCGCGAGGGCGGCTGCGAGGCCTATTTGTCCAAGCCCATTTCCGTCGGCAAATTCATCGAAACCGTACGTCGGTTTATCGGTTAGGGAGCTATCGATGTCCGCGCGTATCCTGGTCGTCGATGACATCCCCGCCAACGTCAAGCTGCTGGAAGCTCGTCTCTCGGCCGAATATTTCGACGTCACCACCGCATCCTCAGGCGCGCAGGCGCTGGAGATCTGCGCGCGCTCCGAATGCGACCTGATCCTGCTCGACGTCATGATGCCGGACATGGACGGCTTCGAGGTTTGCCGCCGTCTCAAGGCCAATCCGCGGACGCATTTCATTCCGGTGGTGATGGTCACCGCGCTGGACTCACCGTCCGACCGCGTGCGCGGGCTCGAGGCTGGCGCCGATGACTTCCTCACCAAGCCTGTCGCGGACGCCGTGCTGATCGCGCGCGTGCGCTCGCTGACGCGTCTGAAGATGATGACGGATGAACTGCGGATGCGCGCCCTCACGTCGCTCGAGATCGGCGTGCAGGCGCCGGAGCGCAGCGCGGTGGCCGATCTCGGCATGGGCGGCCGCATCCTGCTGGTGGACGACCGGCCGTCGTCTTACGAGCGGCTGGCGCCGGTCCTGAGCGCCGAGCACCATATCGATGTCGAGCCCAATCCTGCGGACGCGCTGTTTCATGCGGCCGAGGGTAATTACGACCTGCTGATCGTCTCGCTCGCGCTGGAGAATTTCGACGGGCTACGGCTGTGCAGCCAGGCGCGCTCGCTGGAGCGCACGCGGCATGTGCCGATCCTGGCGATCGCGGATGCCGACAACAACGCGCGGATGCTGCGTGGTCTCGAAATCGGGATCAACGATTACCTGATGCGCCCGGTCGACAAGAACGAGTTGCTGGCGCGTGCGCGCACCCAGGTGCGCCGCCGTCGCTACACCGATCACCTGCGCGACAACGTGCAGAATTCAATCGAGATGGCGATCACCGACGGCCTCACCGGCTTGCACAATCGCCGCTATATGGAGAGCCATCTCGAAACGCTGGCGGAGCAGGCGGGCGTTCGCAGCAAGCCGCTGGCGCTGATGATGCTCGATATCGACTTCTTCAAGTCGATCAACGACACCCATGGCCACGATTGCGGCGACGACGTGCTGCGTGAATTCGCGGTGCGAATCCGCAAGTCGATCCGCGGCATCGATCTCGCGTGCCGCTATGGCGGCGAGGAATTCGTCATCGTTATGCCGGAGACCGATATCACCGTCGCCGGGATGGTCGCCGAACGGCTGCGCCGCGCCATCGCCGGCGAACCCTTCGCGATCGACAAAGGCGCCAGGCACATCGACGTCACGATCTCGATCGGCCTGTCGACGCTGGAGACCAAGGGCGAGCCGATCGCTGACGTCCTCAAGCGCGCCGATGTCGCGCTGTACCGCGCCAAGCATGACGGCCGCAATCGGGTTGTGGCGGCGGCGGCGTAAGCGCGCTTTCGTTTCGCGCCTCAGGGCGGGGAATCACGCGTAAGGGCCGCTAGCTTCGCGCCGCCGTTCGGTGGATGGCCGAGAGCAAGATGCCAACCAGCGCCAGCATGAGCACAATCTTGATCTCAACCATTTCCAGACCCTGACGATCCACGCCCACCAAATGGCGGTGGCGATATGCAGGTTGGGCGCTGCAGCCGAGGAGTTCCATGTGAGTGCCGGGATCACGTTATAGGAACGATATATCCGGCGATCCGGGCAATGCGTCAGAGGGCGTGATGCAGCAAGGCAGTCTGCAACATGTCGAGGAATATGCAGGGATTGAGGGCCGGCGGCCGCAAGCGCCGACCCGAGCGTCGACCGATCCATCAAGCCAATAAAAACGGGGCCCGAAGGGGCCCCGCTTAAATCCGTAAACCGCTGAAAGCAGCGCTTACTTGATCTTGGATTCCTTGAACTCGACGTGCTTGCGCGCGACGGGGTCGTACTTTTTCTTGACCATCTTGTCGGTCATGGTGCGCGAGTTCTTCTTCGCGGTATAATAAAAGCCGGTGTCCGCGGTGGAAACGAGCTTGATCTTGATGGTGACCGCTTTGGCCATGTGAAAACCTCTGAATGTCAGGAATCGGTGACAGCCAGAGCACTGGCCGCGTTGGGCGCAACCTAGCCTCGAACGCCCCAAAGTCAAGGTTTTCCGGCCCGGAAAAGCGCCGGAATCCGGCTCCTTAGCCCGGAAAGAAGCGGTTTTCCGGCCGCGGCAGGCCCAAATTCTCCCGCAGCGTCCGGCCTTCGTATTCGGTCCGGAAGATTCCGCGCCTCTGCAGTTCCGGGATCACCTTGTCGACGAAGTCGTCGAGGCCCGCGGGCAGGAACGGGAACATGATGTTGAAGCCGTCGCAGGCCTCCGTCACCAGCCATTCCTCCATCTGGTCGGCGATGGTCCGGGGCGTGCCGACGAACGCCGCGCCGCCATAGCCGCCGAGCCGCTGGGCGAGCTGGCGCACCGTGAGGTTTTCGCGGGCGGCCAGATCGATGACGCGCTGCCGGCCGCTCTTGCTGGCATTTGTCTCGGGGATCTCCGGCAGCGGGCCGTCGGGATCGAAGCCGGAGGCGTCCGAGCCGATCATGATCGACAATGATGCGATGGCGTTGGCGTAGTGCACCTTGCTGTCGAGCAGCGCGCGCTTTCCCTGGGCCTCCTCGACGCTGTCGCCGACCACGACAAAAGCGCCGGGCAGAATTTTCAGGTGATCACGGTTGCGGCCGAGCTTGTCCATGCGGCCCTTGATGTCGGCATAGAGTTTCTGGGCGTCACCGATCGCGCCGCCACCGGTAAACACCGCCTCCGCGGTTTCCGCCGCAAGCTGCCTGCCGTCATCGGAGGCACCGGCCTGCACGATCACCGGCCAGCCTTGCACCGGACGGGCGATATTGAGCGGTCCTCGCACTTTGAAGTATTTACCCTTGTGGTCGAGCACATGCATCTTCTCGGGATCTACGTAGATGCCGCTTTCGACGTCGCGCACGAAGGCGTCGTCGGCGAAGGAATCCCACAGGCCGGTGACCACGTCGTAGAATTCGCGGGCGCGTTTGTAGCGCTCGGCGTGCTCCATGTGGTCGTCGAGGCCGAAGTTCAGCGCTGCATCGGGATTGGATGTAGTGACGATGTTCCAGCCGGCACGGCCATTGCTGATGTGGTCCAGCGAGGCGAAGCGGCGCGCGACGTGATAGGGCTCGTCGAAGGTGGTGGAGCCGGTGGCGACCAGGCCGATGTTTTCGGTGACGGCGGCCAGCGCGGAGAGCAGCGTGAACGGCTCGAACGAGGTCACGGTGTGGCTGCGCTTCAGCGCCTCGATCGGCATGTTGAGCACGGCGAGATGATCGGCCATGAAGAAGGCGTCGAACTTGCCGGCTTCCAGTTTCTGGATCAGTTGCTTCAGCACTGGGAAATTGAAGTTGGCATCGGGGATCGCGCCGGGGTAGCGCCACGCGCCGGTGT